>CAYFFN010000010.1:0-21240 GCA_964342335.1 uncultured Azospirillaceae bacterium | reverse complement strand
ATATGCTCAGACTCACCCACAAGCGAAAGAATGGTGTACTCTTCATCTTGCGTCAAACGCACACGCATTACGCCACCACGAATCATCAGCGCAGACATAATCATCGCCATATTCATCATCAAGCGCGCCGTGCGATGACTAATAGCCAAGCCCGATGCATCGGCATGAGAATCCGGCCAGTCCAGCTCTAACTTGCTGTGGCGAAAGAATTGTTCGAATAAATCCTTACGGTTCGTCAGCGACACTTCACCACCGTGATTGATACGGCCGTAAGCCTTGCGGTAAAACTGCAAACGCGCAATCGCATCTTCTGCACTTTGCTTAATCAGCTCCATGGCACTCTCCTGCATCGCAGGGTCATCTTCCATAAACTCCACGCCATTATTCACCGCGCCAATCGGCCCCGTAAGGTCATGGCAAAGGCGCGTGGCGAGTAGCTCGCATATCTTCTGTACGTCAGACATAAAGACCAATCATTATCTCTATCTATTGAGTCATTAGCGATAACAAATCCATAGCTGAAAACAAGTGCAATCTCCATGACTTTTATCAATTCGACCTACACAAATACAAACCTAGGGTTGCATTGCAGCAAAATAGGTGCAATTAATTTTGCATGAGCAAAACGATTATACGCAACCTGAAAAGCCTTATGCATCAACGCGGAATGAACGCGCGTGAACTGGCCCTTCGTTCGGAAGTAAACCCCTCTTTTATATACGATATATTGAGCGGAAAATCCAACAACCCTTCTTCAGTCAAACTGCAACGCGTTGCGAAAACCCTGCAAGTAGAACTACACCAAATACTTGAACAACGCTCGGAAAAAGAACCAGAAAACGCACTGATACCGCGCGAAGATGCGATCTTCTCACAAGCCGTGCCTATGTTATATCCGCCACACCATGCGCCGCGGGAAACCGTGCAAGCGCCGCCGCTGGTCCTCAACAAAGGCTGGCTCTGTCGCCACCATCGCCACGACCCCGCCGCGCTGCGGCTGTTCGAAATTGAGGATGACGCCATGCAGCCCGGCCTGTCCCCCCGCGACTTGGTCATGGTCGACACACAACACACAAAGCCCAGCCCGCCTGGGCTTTTTTTGATTTTTGATCAATTCCAAATGTTGGTACGCCGTGTAGAACTCGTCAGCGACGACACCTCCACGCGCCTGCATATTAGTTGCGATAACTCCAAATATAACAGCTACGAGCGCGGCCTCACCAATCTGGATATTATCGGCCGCGTGATTTGGATGAGCAAATGGGTGTGATTACGCCGCGCGCAACGCTTCGATATTCTTCGCGTAGGCCGACTCGCCACCGCTGAACACGGCTGAACCTGCCACCAAAACATTGGCGCCTGCTGCCTTGACTTGCTTTGCGGTCTCGGTATTCACACCGCCATCGACTTCGAGCGCGATATCGTAGCCGCCTGCGTCAATCGCCTTGCGCAGCGTGCGGATTTTATCGAGCTGCGAGGGGATGAACGCCTGCCCGCCAAAACCCGGATTCACCGACATCACTAAGATAAGATCCACCGTATCGAGCAAACCCAACACTGCCTCAGCAGGCGTAGCAGGGCAGAGCGAAATGCCTGCCTTAATACCACGCGCCTTAATCGCTTGCAGGCTGCGATGGGCGTGCGGCCCTGCCTCTACGTGAATGGTGAGGTAATCTGCCCCCGCATCGACAAACGCATCAATAAACGGATCGGCCGGCTCAATCATCAAATGCACATCGAGCGGCAATTTCGTGTGCGGGCGAATCGCCTTCACCACGCCGGGGCCAATGGTCAGGTTTGGCACGAAATGCCCGTCCATCACATCGACATGCACCCAATCCGCACCCGCAGCATCAATCGCGCGCACTTCTTCGCCCAGCTTGGCAAAGTCTGCCGAGAGAATCGAAGGGGCTATGAAGCAATTTCCAGTCATATCCGTGTGATACGTGCTTATTGAGGCTTTGTAAAGGCTGCCGCGAAAAATCCATCCATCCCGCCTTCACTTAGCATCATGGCGGGGTGCGTGCGCAACGCTCCGGCATCATTCACCCATTCGGGGCGCAAACCGCAGGCGGCCGCATCCATCGGCGCGAGACGAAGCCCACATTCCTGTGCAATCCATTCGGCCTGCGCCTCCCCTTCCTGCGGGAAGAGGGAACATACGGCATAGACCAACACCCCACCCGGCTTGAGCCACTCGGCAGCTTTCGCGGCAATGTCACGCTGCAACTCCGCAAGCGCGGCAATGCCATCACGGTCACGCGTCCAGAGCACATCCGGATTGCGGCGGAACGTGCCGCTGGCACTGCACGGCGCATCCAGCAATATCGCATCAAACAGCGCATCTGGCTGCCATTCCAGCGCATCGGCGGCGACCACTTCCGGCGCGAAGCCGAGGCGCTGCATATTCTCTGCCAGCCTATTCATGCGGCGTTTGGAGCGATCCAGCGCCACCACCTCGGCTCCTGCCGCACATAACTGCGCCGTCTTCCCGCCCGGCGCGGCGCATAAATCCAGCACGCGCTTGCCCTTCACATCGCCCAGCATCCGCACGGGCAAACTGGCGGCGACATCCTGCACCCACCATGCGCCTTCATCGTATCCCGAAAGGCTAGGCACATCGCCAGATTCGTGCAGGCGCTGCATATCCGGCAAAACCGCTTCTCCGCCAAGCGTTTCTCCTATCAATTTCGAATCCGGAACAAAATGGAGGTCGAGCGGCGGTTTTCCTGCCTTTAGCAGCGCGCCGATGCCCTTTTCCTCCACGCCAAGGCGCACCCACCAGCTCGGAATCCACCCTTCCTCACGAGCAAAATCGACGGCGCTCGCCTTCTTCAGCACCGCATTCACCATCCCCGCTAAGCCGCTAAAACCTGCAGACTTCACGAGTTCGACATTCTCATTCACCACCGCGTGGGGCGGCTCGCGCATCACGCTCAGCTCAACCACACCAAGGGTCAAAACGCATTGCACATAAAGCGCGCTTTCGCCCAGCGGCTTTTTCAGTCGCGTCGCAATCCAATGGTCAATCGGCCCTTTATAGCGCAAGCTGGTCAGCAAAGCATGGCGCGCCCAGCTCACCTCGGAGTCGCGCAAGCGGCTCTGACGCAGCAGATCCGCCCAGACCTCCTCCATCCCGCGCTGCTCGGCGAGAATACGTGTGAGTGCCGCCGCCGCTAGGCCGCGGGCATTGTGGATAGGGTGTCGGGTTGGTTTTGCCATTTTTGCTCCTATATGCGAGCTATACATAGAGAGTAGGACAGCGATATGACAGAAGAAAAAGCGCCCGCGCCCGCACCAGAGGCAAAAAGCGAGGCGAAACCGACCGAAAAGCCCAAAGAAATTGGCGGCCCCAAAGGCCCCGAACCCACCCGCTACGGCGATTGGGAACGCAACGGCCGCGTGAGTGATTTCTAATGTTGATGCTCCTCTCCCCCTCAAAAACCCTCAACATGGACGCCGAAGGCGCTGTCACAAACGCCACCCAGCCACGCCTGCTGGAGGAGAGCAAAAAGCTCATTAAGGTCGCCAAGGGCTATTCTGCTGACGATATAAAACGCCTGATGAAAGTGAGCGATAAAATCGCGGCGCTGAATTACGAGCGCTTCCAGAATTTCAACACGCCTTTCACGGCCGAGAACGCCACGCCCTGCGTGCTGGCCTTCAAAGGCGATGTGTATGACGGGCTGGATGCCGAGTCGCTGGATGCCAAAAGCATCGACTATACGCAGGCGCATCTGCGCATTCTTTCAGGGCTGTATGGCCTGCTGCGCCCAAAGGATTTGATGCAAGCCTACCGCATGGAGATGGGCCGCAAAATCGAAACCGCGAAAGCCAAAGACCTCTATCATTTTTGGGGCGAGCAGATTACCGACCTGATTAACGAGGACGCCAAAGCCAGCAAAGCCGCCGCGGTGCTGAACCTCGCCTCAAACGAATATTTCAAAGCTGTAAAGCCCGCGAAGCTCATCACCCCACTCATCACCGCGCATTTTAAAGAGAAGCGCGGCAGCGAATATAAAGTGCTCGGCCTCTACGCCAAACGCGCCCGCGGCATGATGGCCCGCTACGTCATCGAACACCGCATCGAAAGCGTAGACGCACTCTGCAACTTCACCGAAGGCGGCTACTACTACGCCTCCGAATTATCGGATGAGAAGAATCTCGTGTTTGTGCGTTAAGTGGAAATAGTTACCCCTAGTTTTTCTGCACGACTCACCAATGCACCATACCTTGCCCCAGCACGCTGCCCTATTGCGCTAAAATGACGACACCACGCAGCTAAGAATTCCCGTTCCTTATCTTTTCTTTTTGCTTTACTCAAAATAATAGCAATCCTCATAGGATAATATGGAGCTGGTGCTTCACCAGTAACGACATAATGAGCAAATGCCTCATCCACTATTTTAACCTGAACATCCAAATCATTAGCGGTATTTTTTAAATACTGGCTAAATTGATTTTCAGGCTGGTTAATGAAATCCGGACCACCTGACGCAACCCCATAGGTTTCTCCAGTTTCCAACATTCGTTCAACTGCAACCTTTATTCTAGCCTTATCCTTTTCCCAAAGTGCTTCTAGCTGTTTTTGGGAGTAAACTGGCGATGCCATCATATGTTTGATTAGGCTATCAAGCGCGGTGGTATTTATCATATTTTTTCTATACCATTATCGCTTTATGCATATCGACAACTTTATTTTAGAATACGGCACTTCGCAAAAGAGAATATACCTCATCAATCTTTTAAAAAAGGAATTGCAAGCTATTGATGACAAAGGCTGGGCTTGCAAAGTCTATGTTTTTGGAAGTTTAGTGAATTCTGATGTAACCGAACCCAATGACATAGACTGTCTGTTTAGTGTTTCAAATAAACTATACTCAGGCGAGTGGGTGCCAATAGCAACCACTAAGGAAATGCACACATGGCCAAGCTACATACCTTTTAAATCTTCCTGTTTCTACAGCACATGTCGCAGTCTTCATGAAATGGTTAATGCCTTCAACGACTGCAATCAAAAGACAGGTGAAAAAATTGTTATTGAGCCCTCCAATTGCGTAGAAGTAACCATATAACTTCCGCCATTAGGAATGTAAGTAATATTGCAAAAATCAGCTATCCCTCCATGCGCGCCGCACGCAATATCGCACTGTGCCTCAAAGGCATCGGGCAGATTCGCAATCTGGACGATTAAAGCTGGCTCTCAATGCCCAGCGAGGCTGCGAGCTCGTAGTAGAAGAACAGCGCTAGAAAGAAGAATCCTACCAGAATCAGCTCGTGCTTGAACTGGTGCGAATGGAAAAATGCACGGTCGCGGTGGTGCAGCACATCCATCAACTCATCGCCAAAACGAATCGAGAGAAACGTGCCCGCGCCCGAAAGCAAAACAATGCCCCAATAGGGGTATGGCTGGGTAAGAATCTGCTCTAGCAAGCGGGTGAGCAAGGTCGTCTCATAATAGTGCGGGGCGAGAAAAAGCACCGCGATATTGCTGCCAATCGCCAATGCCCAGACGACTATTTCGGAATAGACCATGCGGATGCCGAACAGTAAACGCAGCGGAAAATCGAGCAGAAAGCCGCCATCCGCAATCGGTGTACAGAGCACGAAGAAGCTCCATGTCAGCACCGCCGCAACGCCCCCTGCGGCAGCGCCATAGTGATAGGAAAGATAAAAGAAATACCCCACCAATAGCGCGCACAATAAGGCGAACTTCATCACCACTTGGCGGCGCGGTTTTCCCAGCGAAACTGTATTTTCCTGCATGCATGTAAGATTTCACATCCGCACAAAAATGCAAGCCACATAAAAAAGGCTGCGACAGCATCGCCATCGCAGCCCTCTCTCATCTTCCACCGTTTAGAGATCGTGCTTCAGGTCAAAACGGTCGAGTTGTTTCACCTTTGTCCACGCTTTCACGAAGTCATTCACGAAGCGTTGCTTCGCATCGTCGAAGGCATAGGTCTCCGCGATGGCACGCAGCTCGGAGTTTGAACCGAATACCAAATCGACAGGTGTTGCGGTGTATTTCACCTTGCCACTCTCACGGTCCACACCTTCATAAAGCGCTTCGCTTTCGCCCTTCTGCCACTTAGTGGACATATCCAGCAAGTTTACGAAGAAATCGTTGCTCAGCGTGCCTGGCTTATCGGTAAACACGCCATGCTTAGAACCGTCTGCGTTGGCACCAAGCACACGCATACCGCCCACCAGCACCGTCACTTCTGGGACGGTCAAGTGCAGTTGGTCCGCCTTGTCCACCAGCATTTCCGCCGGAGACATGTAGCTCTTCTCTTTGTTGTAGTAGTTACGGAATGCATCCGCACGCGGCTCCAATGGCTCAAACGATTCCACATCCGTTTGCGCTTGGGTCGCATCGCCACGGCCCGGCGCAAATGGCACTTCCACCTTCACGCCTGCGTCGGCTGCGGCTTTCTCAATCGCCGCATCACCTGCCAGCACAATCAAATCGGCCAGCGACACTTTCTTGCGGCTCATGAAGGAGTTGTTGAAGTCGTCTTGAATCGCTTTAAGCGCCTCAAGCACTTTCGTCACTTCCTTAGGGTTGTTCACCGCCCAGTCCTTTTGCGGAGCAAGGGCAATGCGCGCACCATTCGCGCCACCGCGCATATCCGACGCACGGAAGCTCGAAGCAGAAGCCCATGCCACACGCATCAGCTCAGGCACAGTGAGACCCGTTCCCAGAATCTGTTCCTTCAGGTCTTTCGCGTTGCCTTTATCGATGAGTTTATAATCCGGCTTGGGAACAGGGTCCTGCCAGATCAACTCTTCCGTAGGCGCATCGTTACCCAAATAACGTTCGCGCGGACCCATATCACGGTGCATCAGTTTGAACCATGCTTTCGCAAAGGCCTTCTGGAAGGCATCCGGCTCCGCGAGGAAGCGTTCGATTACCTTGCGGTATTCAGGATCCTTCTTCAGCGCCAAATCGGTCGTGAACATGATGGGGGAATTATACTTGCCTTCCACATGCGCATCCGGCACAGACTCGTGTAGGTCCTTATTCTTTGGACGCCACTGAATCGCACCTGCGGGGCTGCGATGCATCTCCCACTCATTGTTCATGAGGTTTTCCAGATACAGGCTTGTCCACTGCGTTGGCGCTTGGGTCCATGCCCCTTCCAGACCACTGGTGATAGTGTCTTCCGAATGGCCTTTGCCGCAGTTATTCTTCCAGCCGAAACCTTGCTGTTCGGTCGGCGCCGAACCTGGGTCGCCCTCTAAGCAATCTTTTGGCTTGTGCGAACCATGCGCTTTACCAAACGTATGACCACCGGCAATCAACGCAACCGTCTCTTCGTCGTTCATCGCCATGCGGCCAAACGCCGTGCGGATGTTGCGCGCCGAACCTTCAAAGTCTGGCTTGCCCATCGGGCCTTCAGGGTTCACATAAATCAGCCCCATATGGGTCGCACCCAGCGGACGCTTCAGCTCCCCGTCCTCATCGCGACGGTCACTGGCGAGCATCTCCACCTCTGGACCCCAATAGACAATATCCGGCTCCCACTGATCGCTACGACCACCGGCAAAACCGTAAGGCTCCATGCCCATATTTTCGAGCGCGGCATTACCCGCCAGCACCATCAAGTCACCCCAAGAGAGGGACGCACCGTATTTCTTTTTCACCGGCCATAACAGGCGGCGGGCTTTGTCCAAACTTACGTTATCCGGCCAGCTATTGAGCGGGTCGAAACGTTGTTGACCGCCATCAATACCACCGCGCCCATCAAGCGTGCGATACGTACCCGCGCCGTGCCATGCCATACGGATAAAGAGCGGGCCGTAATGACCCCAATCCGCTGGCCACCAATCTTGCGAATCGGTCAGCGTCGCGTTGATGTCTTTCTTCACCGCTTCCAGATCCAGCTTGTTGAATGCCTCTACATAGTCAAAATTTTCGCCCAGCGGGTTCGAGCGCGCATCATGGTCGCGCAATGGCGTCAGATCTAACTGGTCCGGCCACCAAAACAAATTAGATTTCGCTTGATTCGGCGCGACTTTACCCATGCCCACTTCGTGGCCCATATTCGGCTTTGCTGTCGCATCATTTGCAGCCACCGCAAGCGTGAAAGCGCCCACCAGTGCCGTTGTCATTAAGAATGTGTGTTTCATGATTATCCCCTCCCTCATTATTAGGGCTTTGTGTTAGACCACCATCACCATAGTGACTTGCTACCGAGGGGTACAATCGTTTGTTTGTATATTTATGATAGTTTTTATCTATTGATAAAAAGAGAATCGATAGCCAAAATTAGGAGTATTAATAAACGATGGGAATGGGCTAATCAACGCTCGCTAAAACAAGAATCTAAGGCCGCAGACAAACTCTTGTGAAGCATACACATATTCAGCGTCAGCATCACCAGGGGGTGCTGCACCGCTTACATCCGTGCAGTCTGTCTTCTGCGCTTGCACCTTGCCTGTCGCGGGAAACCCATCATCCATTTTCTCGTCTAAATTATACGCTTCTTCTGGCTTTATAATTTGCGCCTCAGGCTGATACAAATAGCCCCAGCCCGCTATCTCGTCCCTATGCGGAACCACCAGAAGCCCCAAATCGCTTGAGCTTGCAAAAACATTTGCATCTCCAGCATAGTCAAAGCGCGACTCAGGCATCCAATAGCTATTTCCTATAGGAGATCGCGGAGCGTTTTCATCATCCGCACCCGCAACAGTTCCATCGGTAAGAGAAGCAAAGTTTTGGCCATCAAATCCGCCTTCAATCATCCCAGCATTTGCCAAATGCTGCCAGAATCGCACAGACTCCCCCGCATTCGAAAAAATAGTCGCAATGGGAGTACCGACACTATAGTCGACCCATCCGCCAACAGCCCCATCTGTATTACCATTGCACGTTGAGCCATCTGTAGTCGCTGTCTGCTTGCACGTATTATTCTGCCCGTCACCACCAGCAGTACCCCAAAAAGCCGTCGCATTCCCCATGTCACCAGGAAGCGCAAAATATTTATCACGAAAAGCATATACCGCCGTCTGATAGTGCTTAGCTTCGGTACCAAGCTTACGTATTTCTGCGGCACGTATGAGACTTTGACCTGCTAGAACGCCGCCCGTGAGCAAGCCAAGAATGACCAGCACAATCGAAAGCTCGACTAATGAGAACCCTTTTTGCATTGCATCATAATACCGAAATAATTTTAAAAGTCAGTTAAAATATACACCCAAGGTAGCAGCTATTCATTCCGCTTTTCTTTGTTTCTCGGAAACAAAACCGACACTACGCAGATTAACATACGTGTAAAGAGCAACCAAAAGAGAAAACCAAACTTCGTGTGTTAGATAATCCGGCACCTCATAAGAGGCTAGGTTACTACCTAAAAAACATACCTAAACCCACAGACTTTATCCTCCGTCGTGAGCACATACTCAGCTCCTGCATCACCTGGCGGAGCGACACCACTAGCCGTGGTACAATCACCTTTTTGCGCTTGTACCTTACCTGTACCAGGGAAGCCATCATCTAACTTAATATCTAAACTCCAAGTCTCCTCAGGCTTTAAAACATCAGCCGATGGGTGATAGAAAAAGCCCCAACCCGCAATATCCGCTAACGGTGGAACAAGGAGAAAACTATGCACCCGGCCACCAGAAAACTCTGCTGTACTACCAACTCTTGCCATTAATGTCTCTGGCATCCAATAGCTGGCACCTACCGGAGATTTTGGTGCATTACCATCGTCCGCACCGGCAACAATGCCCGTAGTAAACGTCGCGTGATTTTCTCCTGTGTAGTTTCCTTCAATCAATCCAGCATTTGCCATATGTTGCCAAAAACGTACAGACTCGCCCCCATCTTTATAAACCGTAGTAAGTGGAGTACCAATACTATATTGGTTAAGATAGGATCCTATTATCCCATTATTGTTGCCATTACAGGTGGAACCATCGGTAGTTGCTATCTGCGTGCAAGCATAGTCCTCACCATTTCCACCAGCCGTATCCCAAAAGGCCGTGGCGTTACCCATATCTCCAGGAAGTGCAAAATATTTATCACGAAACGTATAGGTCGCAGTCTGGTAACGTTGTGCTTCTGAGGCAATTTTGCGTAGCTCTGCGGCTCGAATCAAATCTTGACCTACGAGCACCCCACCCGTGAGCAAGCCAAGAATGACCAACACAATCGATAACTCTACAAGTGAAAAACCTCTTCGCATCGCAGCATAGTAACCTTAACGTCTTTATGTGTCAGTAAAAAAAAGCATTACGAGAGAAAAGCGAAAACAGAGAGAGTTGGTGGAGCCTAGGAGAGTCGAACTCCTGACCTCCTGAATGCAAATCAGGCGCTCTACCAGCTGAGCTAAGGCCCCATCTCGAAACGAGAGTGGCTGTATAACCTTTTGCAGAGGGCAGCGTCAAGCAAAATTATCTTACAAAAGCAGGTCTGCCGCCAAAAAAGCGAAAAAGGCGCCGATGGCCCATATCACGCTGGCGCCTATCAAGGTCCATTTGCTGAAAGATCGCAGGCGCATACAGGCTTTTGCCTTGGCAGGGTCGGCCGGACAAGGGGCGTTGCGATTCATCCAGCGCATAACCCATGCGCCCCCGATGAGCGCAGCAGAAACACCAAATGTCAGCGCCTTATGCTTGGACAGCGCGACCAGCCATGGCGCAGCAGAAACCAAGCCCGCCAGACTCGCGCCCAGCCCAAGCGTAACGAGCAATGCAGGCAGCGCGCAGCATATCAATGTGCTGAAGGACGCAAACAGGCTCAGCGTCGGCAGTAGCGCATCGCGTTTGCTGGTGGGGTTAACAACCATGTTCTATCGTGTCGATATTATAGCCGGAGTCACCAATCAGCTCTTCCACCGTTGCATCATCCAGCTCCGCGCCCGCTTTGGTATGGATGGTCACAAGGCTGTTATCCAAATCGACCTTGATGTTCTCCACCTCTTCGCGCTCGCCGAAGACTTTCTCCAGCGCACGGGCGCAGAAATCGCAGACCAAGCCGTTCACTTTCACGTTAATCGCGCCGTCACAGCTATCTTCGGCAGCCATAGCGGGCGACGCCATCAGCATCAGCGCCATCATTCCAATCATGTGTTTTTTCATAGGGTCCTCCTGAGTATTATATAGTGCCTAAAAACGTACAATCCAGTTTGCGAGTGCCTCACCCTCATCACTGACACCCAATTCTACCAATGTGGTGCCTTTAAAAAGGCGCACTAATGGCGTAACCACCACCTCTTCGTCACGCTTGGGCATGTGCTCCACTTGCAACATTAGCCATGTATGCAGATCGCCGTAATCCCCTTCGTAAGGCGCCCAGCCGATGCGCGCTTTTTACGAGAAGAAATCGTCAATCTTGCCCGCTTCGACATATTGATTCTCGTAGGAGGCGAAATAATGGCGATTCTCCCAATCGGCCGCTAGCCCAACAAAGCCTGCCACTTCATGCTCGCCATCAAACACTCCTGCATCGCTATACGCATCCCCCACCCCACCTTTGAGGTAGAGATTGGCTTGAGACTTTGGTGCGTTCCAGCGGTTGACCAAATAGTTCACCTGCAGCCCATTAAACCACCAATCATTATCGCGCCAATATTGGCTTTTGAAACCTACGGAATATTTAGCAGTCGGAGAATAATGCACATGCGCGCTGTAACTATCCGCATCGTTCATTTGCATGACCGTCCACCCACCGGGATAAGAGACAGGGCGCGCTTGAGCGCCAAGCGCCGCAAGCACAAAAAAGGGAAGCAATAGCCATGGTCCTTTTCGCAACATAATGGATGCAATACCATAACCAGAACATAGCCACAACATAACTAAGAAAACGTGACTATGTTAGAGGCGCTGCGAAATACTAAAGAACCCTCGCAGCACATCTCCCCCGCTTCCTTCAGCGGAAACGTCACGGGTAAGCGGCATCCCCAGTTCAAAAGAGGCGCTTAAGTCTTCTGTAATACTAAAACGCGATCCGACACCGGTAGAAGTAAGAGAAGAGCGCTTTTCTTCTCCAGCAAGCACCTTGTCATTCCAGACAACGCCACCATCATAAAAGCCATATATTTGAAGGTTATCTGTCCATGGCGGTGGGCTGGCGACGTGATATCGCACCTCTGCTCGCGCGGCCACACCATGATCACCACTAATTTCAGATGCGTCATAAGCACTGCCAAAGCCTTGCCCCCCCACACTAAATTCTTCTGCGGAAAAAAGAGGATCATACGCATATTGACCTGAGAGCCTTACTAAACCAGACCATCCTTCTCCGAAATATTGCGAACGAGATGCATCCAGTTCTAGCTTACTAAAGCCGGGGTCTGCATTGCTGCGTGAAACAAGGTCGTTGGCATCATTCGCGCCTAACACATCAAGCCCTTGCGTAAATGTTCCTGCAATCTGGGAAACCCCCTGCCAACTATCTGCTCTATCATAACCTAACTCTGCAAAAACTGCACGTATATGGTCTTCAAACACGTCCGTCCCTAATGTCTGCGACTCAGATTCTCGCCAATTCCCACCAACACGTAGATTCATATTGTGCTCGCGTGTGCGTATAATCGGATGGGTGACCGAGAATCCAACTGAGGAACTCTTACCTTCAATATCTAGTGTACGTAACCCTGCACCTGGATACGTTAGAGAATGCGACACCATCACGCCCCACGTTGTGCCATAGGGGCCGATGGGCTGGGTGTAACTAAGAAGCCCATACTTCAACTCTTCCCAGTTAAGTGTGCCAACTATGTGGGCATCAATTTTTTCATTCATACCAAGTATATTATTCGCAGCACCATAAAGATTTCCTTGTAAAGGGCCTAAATAGCGGCTGCCCCGGTTATCTATCCCCACATGTCCAGTAAAGGTATCTTCTTCAATCGAAATGATCAGGTCAGATGCTCCCACCGTATCAGGAGAAGGAGCCAACGTTCCCTGCACTGTAAAACCAGGCAAATCATTCATCAGAAGAAGCGAGCGCTCCAAATCTTTAAGGTTTGCGGGCTTTGACGCTAACATTTTAATATAGGCGTTGAGGGCATCCTTTTCTCTAGCGCTATTTCCCTTGAACCTCACCTTATCGATAAAACCCTCCAGCACTTGAATGGTTACCACACCATCATCGATTTGCTGTGGTGGAACAATAGCACGGCTGAGCACATAGCCCTTCTCTCGGTAATAGTGCGTTATGCGCTCCGCTATGGTTTGTAGCACCGCAAGCGGGATTTCTTTTTTGAGAAATTCTGAGTATAGGGAAAATAATTCCGCATCCGGAATTGCATTGTTTCCTTTAAGGGTTACCTTTTGAAGAACAAATGTAATATCTGCATCTAAAGCTTGACCTGCTTCGTTTGAGATCGGACCAAGGATAGACGGTTTTAGACTAGATGCTGGTGGCGCTTTCTGCTCGAAGCGCTCATCCATTCGCCCGGGCTCAATATTTGGCAAAATTTGCTGTGCCGACACGGGCATTGCCCAAGCCACCATCATGCAAAAAACCCCTGTTTGCGCCCACTTCCTAACCATAACTTTTCCTAATACGGCAATTCCCCCCTATTCTCCAGCGCAAATCTGTATTTTCCCACGTCTAGTCGCCTAAAATTATTCTACATTCATAAGATTAGCGGAAAATGTGTTGCATTTACGAACAACTCACTCAAAAAAACATACACTCAGCAAATTTAAGGCATATTGTAGCATTTATTAGTGAAATATTAACCCCATAGTCATATTCTGTATGGGTTATGAAGGGGCACACACAGCGTAAAGGGAATTTGGGACGTTCCAGCATATGCTATTTCACTTCGGTGATGATGGCCATAGCACCGCTCACTCCCGCTCTGGCGCTGGACCCTGGCGCTTTGCCAGAAGGCGGACACGTCACCCATGGAAACGCCTCTATCGACTATGGTTCAAACCGCGTAGACATCCACCAAACCAGCAACCGTGCCGTTTTGGAGTGGCAAAGCTTCGATATTGGGCGCGATGCAACGACGGAATTCCATCAGCCCAGCAGCACCAGCACCGCCCTAAACCGTGTGACTGGCTCGCAAGATCCTTCCAAAATTTTCGGAACGCTCAAATCCAATGGCCGCGTAGTCTTACTCAACCCCAATGGGATGATTTTTGGCCGTGATTCACAGGTGGATGTGGGCGGTTTGGTCGCCTCCACGGGCGAAATAGACAATAACGCCTTCATGGCAGGTGATGACCAACTCAGCATAGAGGACATTAATCGTTTCAACGCCTCTATTGTGAATGAAGGCTCCATCACAGTAAGCGAAGGAGGCATTGCCGCGCTTGTAGCTCCCACTGTGCGCAATAGCGGCGTGATTACAGCGAAACTCGGTAAAGTATCCCTCGCCTCTGGTGAGCGGGCAACGCTAGACTTTTACGGCGATGATTTGATTCATATCGCGGCCGATGACGGGTTCCAAGATGCACTGCTAGAGAATGACGGCGTGATTCAGGCCGAAGGCGGCACTGTCCACATGACCGTGCCCAAAGCCACAACGGCGCTCGACAATGTCATCAATATGGATGGCGTGATTGAGGCCTCTTCCGCCACGAAGAAAGGCGGAACGATCATTCTCGGAGGCGGCAACATAACCGTGAGCGGAAGCCTAAAAGCCGATGGTAAGACGGGTGGAGGCACCGTAAAGGTCGGCGGCGATTACCAAGGCAAAGGAGATACAACCACGGCCAAAAACACCACCATCACGGAAACAGCCGAGCTGACCGCGAATGCGACCGATAACGGCGATGGCGGGGAAGTGATTGTCTGGGCCGATGAGAGCACCAGCTATAGCGGCTACATCGAAGCCAAGGGTGGCGCGAATGGCGGCGATGGTGGGTTTGTAGAGACCTCCGGAAAAATCAATCTCGGTGTCTATAGCCTTGTCGATACGTCGGCTGCCTTGGGTGAAGATGGCACATGGCTGCTCGACCCCTCCAACGTCTATATCACGCGCCCCGGCGCAAACAACGCAACCACAGGCAATAACACACCATCTAGCGATAGCTATTATATCGATGCGGACAGCATCCAAACCGCACTGGGTTCTAACAACGTGACCATCTTGACCACGAATGCCACGGGATCAGAGGCCGGAAATATCTATGTCGATGCCACACTCACATGGTCAAACGGCCGCGTTTTGCAACTGCAGGCTGATAATGATATCAACATCAATGCAGCCGTAACCTATAACTCTGGCAGGCTGAGATTATATGCAAATGGTGCAATTAACGTCAACGACACCCTGACGGGAAGATACACCAATTTTCAAGCTGATACAGGCTTTAATATCAACGCCGATATTGTCGGGAAGAATAATGCTCAGGTTACCTTTGCTGCTCGCTCCGGTGCCGCCACATCGATTGGCGTAGGTGACGGCGTAACCGGTGATCTTGTGGTTTCCGCGACCGAGCTAGCGTATATTAAAGGCTCTCTTAATAATAATGGCGGCATACAATTTAACGCTAACGGGTTTATAGACACGATTGAGGTTGGCAGCGGTATTAGTAATATCGTGGGCGGATACAATTTCGACACGATTTCTTCTGGTTCCATCACCTTCAATAACGATGTTGATTTCTCCGGAGCAGGCAAACAAGTACGCATTACCACAGGCGACCTAACAATTGACGGGGCGCTTACCTTACCAGCAACCAGATTCGATGTAACCGCAGATAGTGTAGATGTGAATGCAGCCTTTAGCGGAAGCACTGCTAACCTAATCATTCATAATAACGCTGTTGGAACAATGGGTGTGGGCAGCACCGCTGCTGGTGACTTGTTGTTGGATGATACCAGTGTGAGCAATATTTGGACAAGCACGCCCACCAACCTAGTCTTGGGGGACATGGGTTTCACTACCGATTTAGAAGTAGATTCTGCCATCAATTGGTCCGGCCAAGCTACCTTCCGCGCCTTAAACTCCCTCACCATTGATGGAGATCAAAATTTCAACAATAAGAAAACAACCTTCACCACCAATAACCTCACACTTAATGGTGCCATGACGGGAGTGGGAAACAACTCCGATATTACTACCGATACCATCCAAATCAACAATGACTTCACCTCAGGCAGTGCCAGCGTCATTTTATACGTATCTTTGGATACCGCGGGAGAAACCATGGGGTTGGGCACGGCTCAAGCAGGCACCTTCCAACTGAGCTATACCGAACTAGATTATATCACAGGTTTCAAATCCATTTATTGGGGAGGGAATAATTTGAGCTACAACCTTGCCAGTACAATCAATGTGGGTGCACGAGACTGGACAACAAATACCGTCAATAACTCAAGCGGAATAGTTAGGTTCGTCGCAGAGACCGTCAATGTAAATGGTTTACAGCAGTTTGGTAACAACAGCGTGAATATGTTTACCAACGACATGAACATGACCGGCGCTTTACTCCAATCCAACAATAATTTCTTATACAAAGCTGCAAGCAATACGGACAGTAGAGATATTGGCCTAGGAGACGGCGCCGTGGGCGATACCATTTTCACCTCCACCGATATTAGCAATTTAGAAGCTGGCGGATTCGACTCGCTTGCATTCGGTAATGCATATAACAGCGGTACCGCCAATATCGATGTGCAAGACAGCACCTGGACCACCGCCCTCAGCTTATACGCTGCGAGCGATGCGTCCATCACTACCGCGGGCGATATTGACGCCTCCAATAACGCTATAAATCTTGCGGCAGGCAATATTTCTATTGGCGGCAATATCAACCATGGTAGTGGAAGCCTAACCCTCACTACAGACGATTTGAATATTTCTGGATCTGTTCTTGGTAGCGGTGGCATACTCACTCTCTATGGCCTAACCCATCTCGGGCTGGGCGACGGTGCAAATGCCAATGGCGGACTTAGCATCAGTCGAGCGGAGTTTAATGCACTGCAATCCAGTTTTGATACCGTCAATATTTACGGCAATAACAGCGGCAACACAAACGGCATAACGGACCTCGGACTAGTGGACTGGACCCAAGACACCTACAATATCAGAGCCTATAATTTATCCACCAGCGCAGCACAAGATTTTGGCGCCGCAACAGTCCGTCTTAGAGATATAGTAGATGTAGATATCGGCCACACCCTCACCGGCACAGGAGATTTCTCAATTGATACAGTCTATAGCTCCAGAACCATAAGCCTTGGGGATATGGCCTCAGGGGGAGTTGAGTTTAGCGATGCCGAGCTGGATTTTATCTCTAACAGCTTCAACAGCATCACGTTTGGTGCCTACCAAACAAACGAAATTAATCTCGGAAAAACCACCGCATGGAACTATGATGCCGTATTTGAATCTGATTATGGCACCTCAACCATCAATGTCGTAAGCGACCAAGATTTTGGTGCCTATGATATGGAGCTATATGCCAACCAGCTAAATCTAAACAATAACCTCACTGGCACAGGCACGATAAACATTTATCCACTAGCTAATCAAACAATTGGCCTCGGCGATGGCGCCGCCGGCACGCTTACGTTAGACAGTGCAGCACTTTCCCGAATCGATGGCACCTTCACCGAAGTCCTTTTTGGGGCGCGAGGCAATAGCAATAGTATTGAGCTTACTGATAATATATGGGGCTTCAATGTGGGCTTTCTCACCTGGACAGGCGGAAGCGATATTACTGTTGATGGCACGCAAGATTTTGGCGGATATAATGCCAACTTCTATTCTCGCAATATCAACCTAAACAATACACTCTCAGGCACTGGGAACATTTCATTTCAAGGAGTTGTGGCGAACGATGATGTCAGCTTTGGAGACAATGGTGGAAACTACAACCTGCTAGACGATACAGAAATCGCACTGATTCAAGATGGCTTTAACCAAATCACCCTTGGTGGGGAATACGCTAAATCCGTTACACTCGACATGAATAGCACGTGGGATATTGACGCAAGCCTTTATCTTACTGCTGCCTCCTCAAACGTTAATGTGAATAGCGCGATTGATGTGGGAAGCAACGACATTATTCTAGAGGGCGATGAAATTGAAATTGCTGCTAATATCGCTGGGCTTGGCAGCATTCAGCTAGTTACACAAGATAAGGCAAGAAATATCCAAATCGGCAGTGGCTCCACTTACAGCCTTGATTTGAGCACGACCGAGCTAGCGTATCTGCAAGATGGCTTTAGCAACATCCTCATTGGAGGCAATGATAATAACGGTGAAATTTGGGTGAATGAAGATGTAACATTCCTCGACACAGTAACATTACAAAGTGTCTCTGGTGGCACAGGGGGCGGTATTATCGTCAATGCTAATCTTGCCAATACGGGTGCAGACTCAAATATATTTCTCTATGGCTATGCGGATGGAAGCAGCACCTTCGCAAATACAGGCATCTATATTAATGACAACATTGATGCAGCTGGTTCCCTCACGATGGAAGCCGATAGCAGCGCTATTCAAGTCACGGCGTCAAACACCATTGAGGCGGGCGGAAATATGAGCTTTGAGAGCTCTGACATTGTGATCGATAGCACTGCGGCCATCCAAAGCAGTGGCGTGGATACAGCTACCCTCACCTTCTTAGAATACGGAGAGGATGACGGTATCGAGATCGGTACGACCGGTGAATATACCTATCAACTCAGCGCCACCGAGCTGGATACCATCCAAGACGGGTTTGCCGACATCGTCATTGGTAGCACCGCGCATCAAGGTGGCATTAGTATTAACGATGCCATCACCCTCTCCGATAACACTTCGTTCCTGCGCACGCTCACCCCAGCCACTGGCACAGGGCGTATTGCGGTGAATGCGAATGTGACCACCACTGACAATGCGGATTTAACATTGAGAGGCGCATATGCCTCCGGGGCGAATGCCGATGTGGGGGTAGATGTACAAGCAAATCTAAACGCAGCACGGGATTTAACGATAGAATCGGCGGACGATTTCGTAACAGGTAGCGGCACGACCCTCACTGCAGGCCGTGATGTTACCATCGATGCAAACAACACCGTTACCATAGATAGTGATGTCACTGCGGGCCGTGATATTACCATCAGCAAAAACAACTCAGATGCCCTTACCATTGCCGCCAACCGTACACTGGATGCTGGCAACGACATCCTCCTTACTGCGGGCAATGCTGGCGGCAGCAGCACACTCCAAATGAATACAGGAAGCGCCTTAGAAGCAGATGGTGATATTACCCTTCGCGCTGCTGGCGATATTGCGTTGACGGGCGCAACCCTTACCACTGTCACTGGCGGAGATATTACGCTCAACTCAGATAAGAATGCTGCTGGCAGTGGGGCTATCGCTATGAACGCGACCAGCATCACCACCAATGATGGTAACTTTGTTGCTGGCGGCGGCGCAGACCCCAGCACGGGTTATGCCATCGGTTCAAACGGCGCGACGCAATCAGGCGTACTTATCGAAAATGGCTCAAGCATCAACACCGCGCAAGGCGACATTGCAATATTAGGAGAGGCGCGCACTGGCTTTGATGGTAGCGGCATTGAGCTTGTGGACTCGCAACTCATCACCACTACCGGCGACATCGCCCTCACCGGTCGCACCAGTACAGGCAGCTTAGCGCTTGCCTCCGCAGGTGTTGAGATAAACGGAAGTGACATTCAAACCACCCGCGGCGCGGTTACGGTAGATGGCACCGTGCGCAGCAATGGCGATGACCGTTATGGTGTTTGGATGTATAACGACTCCACCATCACCTCTTCCGCAACCAGCGGCACGATAGGAGACATCAACGTTAACGGCCAGTTCACCAGCAATACAGGCGGTGACCGTTATGGTGTTTATATGGATGGTGCTAACACCTCCATTGACTCTGCCGATGCCATTGTCTCACTTGTCGGCGCATCAAGTGGCTCTACTGGGAACAACCATGGTATCCTCTTACAAAATAGCGCAACTATAGATTTGGACGGTAGCAACAATGCACTTGCGACCATCGACCTGCAGGGCACGGCCTCCGCTGGTGGAAATTCTCACGGTATCTACGTGCAAGCAGGCAACATAAGCTCTGGCGTACGCGACATCACGCTGACGGGCACTGGCGGCACCTCAGCAGATACCAACCACGGCATAGCCATCGAAGGAAATGCAACGATTGAATCCCTCACCAATGGTAATATCGACCTCACCGGCTACGCAGGCAATGGTGCAAGCTCGCGTGATATTTACCTAAGCAACACAGGTGGAAATGCAACGATTGGCCATGCCAATATGCTCGGTGATATCAATGTAAATATCGATAATTACGGCGCCGATGCGGGGCATAATTATGTGACGCAGGGCGATATCTACATCAACCCGCGCACCGCCAATCAGAATATTGGCATTGGTTCTGGCAGCGGCACCTTTACACTCTCGGCTACAGCCTTCTCGCAATTTAATGGCAGCAATGTTTATGTCGGACCAAACACCGCTACAGGAAACGTAGATATCGACACCGTAAGTATGGCGGGGAACAGTTCAAACATTGTAATCTATGGCAGCACCTTCACCATCGCCGATCTGACGACCGGTGGCTCTCTCGAAACCTATGGCGCAAATCATACTATCTCCGAGATGCATTTAGGCACGACATATACTTCTACTGGTCAAAGTTATAACATTACGAATAGCAGCACTGGCGGCAACACCGATATTACCGGCACCACTTTAACCGCAACGAACCTCGATGTAGGCGGTACGCTCGACCTCACAGGCACAGGCACCATGACCCTCACCAACTTGGATGCAGGCGGTACCACCACCCTCGCAGGTGGTGACTTCACCATCGATACGCTGGACGTAACCGCAGGCGGGCTAGGTATCACAGGCTCGACCATGGATCTCACTGACCTCACCGTCACGGGCAATACAGACATTACAGGTACCAACTTCACCGCAACGAACCTAGATACAAGCGGCACGCTTGACCTCACAGGCACAGGAACGATGACCCTCACCAATCTTGATGCAGGCGGCACCACCACCCTCGCAGGTGGTGACTTCACCATCGATACGCTGGACGTAACCGCAGGCGGACTGAACATCACAGGCACGGCTTTGGATCTCACCGACCTCACCGTCACGGGCAATACTACAGCAACAGGAACAAGCCTCTTGCTCAATGAGTTAAACTCTACCGGAAGCATTGATCTGCGCGC
This sequence comes from uncultured Azospirillaceae bacterium, assembly GCA_964342335.1. Classification (GTDB taxonomy): domain Bacteria; phylum Pseudomonadota; class Alphaproteobacteria; order Rickettsiales; family UBA3002; genus CAYFFN01. Next base: position 98 of record CAYFFN010000010.1, on the reverse strand, counting down.
GAGTGTAGGCAACATTACTATTCAGAGTGGATCTGTAACCTCAGGGGCAGCGGGTGATAGTATTCTAATGGTAGCGAATTATGCCTTCATCAATGAAA
>CAYFFN010000009.1:13538-22110 GCA_964342335.1 uncultured Azospirillaceae bacterium | reverse complement strand
GGTTTCCCTACGCAGGTTCGAATCCTGCCCCCTCCACCACTTTGATTTATAACGATAATTTATGAATTAAGCGGCCCAGCAAAACCTCCTGAAAACGCCTTGTAGGACATTATTAGGACATTTTTTAATGCCCTCACGTCTTTTTGCTGCTATCATTCGCGTATTGTTGTGACGTATGGTGAGCATTGAAATGACAGCACGTTTTACAGAAAAGTCTTCGGATAAACACCCAGGCATCTACATTCGGGAATACCCGAATGGCAAAGTCTCTTACTTCGTGAAAATACGCCTGAAAGGTTACCCAGCCCAAAGCGCCAGCTTTGAACGCCTGACCGATGCCCGCAAGTGGAAGCAATCCACCGAATCCGCAATGCGCGAAGGCCGCCACTTTAAGACCCGCGAGTCTAAGAAGCGCACCATCGGCGATATGATTGACCGCTACATCAAACACGTCATGCCCTACAAGACAGGCGACGACCGCCAGAAGAAAAGCCAAGTGAAGCTGCTGGAATGGTGGAAAGAGCAGATTGGCGACTATGCCTTGGCCGAGGCTACCCCGCCCCTACTCATCCAAACCCGCGATACCCTACTTTCCAAAACAGGCCGTGAGGGAAAGCCTATCAGCCCAGCAACAGCAAACCGCTACTGCGCCATTCTCAAACACGCCTTCACCAAAGCCGTGAATGAGTGGCAGTGGGTTGATGAAAACCCCTTCCGCAAAATCCAAACCCTCAATGAAAATAATGAGCGTGTACGCTTCCTAAGCGATGACGAGCGCAAGGCACTGCTTACCGAAACCGCTAAAGACAAAAACCAAGTGATGCATATCGTCACCGTCATCGCCCTCTCAAACGGCGCGAGGCTTGGCGAGATACTCGGGCTTAAATGGAAAGATGTGGACCTTGTGAAAGGCTCCCTCACCTTCCATAAGACAAAAAACGGTGAACGCCGAAAAGTACCACTAGCGGGCTATGCACTCGAGCTGATGAAAGAGCATAACAAGGTACGCCGCATCGATACGCCGCTTGTATTCCCCAACCGCAAAGGCGAGAAACCTGCCGACATCCACACTGCCTTCTACCGCGCCCGTGATGCCGCTGGCATTGAAGACTTCCGCTTCCACGACACACGCCACTGCGCCGCAAGCTACTTGGCCATGAACGGCGCATCCCTTGCAGAAATAGCCGAAGTGTTAGGCCACAAAACCATGCAGATGGTCAAACGATACACTCACCTCTGCGAATCCCACACCAGCAAAGTAGTCGCCCGCATGAACGAAAGAATCTTTCGCGATGGTTAACAAGCTAAATACTAAAAACATCTCACTAGAAAGCCTAAATGAAGAGCAACGAAACCTTCTCGCACTCACTTTTCTGATAGAAAGAAAACCGCTACCCAATGAGCTGATGCAACATGTGTTGGACGTATTTAAGCAAATTGTGGGCGAAGGTGAGTACAAAATCTCAAAACCCGCCGGCCGACCCAAAGGGAAGCAGAACGAATTAGCAATTGCACTGTGTGTGGTTCAACATATCAAAGCAGGCCTTAAAACTTCCCATGCCATAGAAATTTCCGCTGACAAAATGTACTGCAGCCCAGAAAAAGCAAAGAAAGATTACTACGCGCAGCGAGAGTTTGCCGAAGCGCTTATTCACGAGATGCGCAACGATACTGATTTTCTAGAAAAGCTCCTCAACTGACGTAACAAGCAACTGAGTTTTCTGCGTTGTCATCGGGTACGATACTCCTGAATTACATATACAGCTTTAATCACAGCACATAGCTAAAACTACTGACGCAACACAACACGTCAGGAGTAACCTATGTCAGACACAATAAAGGAAAAGCTACCGAATCTATTAACTGTAAAACAGTTCTCAGCGAAACACCCTGCATTCTCCCAAGGTGCATTAAGGCACCTAATTTTCAATGAAAAAACTAACGGCTTTCAAAAAGCAACCCTGCGCATTGGAAGACGCGTTTACATTAATGAGGAGAGTTTCTTCGACTGGGCGCTCACACAAGATTGATATGCATAATCCATTTCGAGAAAACGAATCTATTAATTACATACTCTTTTTTCCTACAACAAGGCTTTGATTCTATAATGGTCAATTCCCCTAAACGAAAGCTATCAGCTGCCGAGATATACGGTCACTTAGCAGATAAAAAGCTCATGCAGCTTGCAGCCATTGACTGTAGTCTTAATGATACAAAGCGTAGGGTGCTAATGATAATACTCGGCTATGCAGGAACAAACGGAAGGAGTTGGCCATCTGCACGTACCATCGCTTACGAATTGGGATTGCATGTTTCAACTGTGCGTAAGGCAGTGAAGGCCTTATGCAATTCAGGCTATATTTCTAAAGTGCCGCAGCATTATGCCTCAGGTGCGCAGACATCGAATGAATATATTGGCAATCTGCCAAGAGCGAGGGTGTTTGCGGAAGAAAGAATCCGTTTAATTGATACAAGAAAAGATTCACCCCTTGCGATACTAGGGATACCATCCCCCTAGGCGCTATGGATGACAGGGGGGGGTGAGACGCCATAGCGCTTACCAAAGAAAACACCTTCTAAGAAAACAATTCAGAAAACACTTTAGCTCAGGGACAATTTAGCGGCGACTATCAATTCATGTTTGGAGCTTCAACTCTATATAACAAGACTGCTGCTGTAGCGGCTTCATAACCTCCAAGACATGGTTTGCTAGAATAGCATGTATCTTGTCTTCAAATAAAAGCGCCTAATACGCGTATTGTATTACTCTTGCGATATGCACAATGCCAGAAGCTATTCCATGAAGCAGCAATGCTACGAACAGAGCGGCAACCACACCAGCTACCATACCTGCTGTATAATAGCCCCTTCTATCGCTACGCATCAGCATCTCATCTGGGTCAGTGCAACAATCCACATAGGTACACACATACCCCCATACGCAGACCACCGGTATGATGCCAAGCGTCCATATGGTGTAAGCCAGTGTGTAAACAGGTGCAGAGAGTAACACTAGAAGGTAGGCAGAAAATGGGGCGGCAGTGTCTGAGGCTTGCACGCCACCTTTGAATAGAAAAACAACCACCCCTGCAATGAATGAAAGCATCAATAGCACAAAGAATGGGGCAAGCCTTCCACCCTCATCTCTTGTTCTAAAAATACGCAGCTGGGAGGCTATCTCCGCCTTGATGCGCGGCATACAATGAGCTAGTGCGTCTTTACGCTTGTTTGATGTGAGATTGTCCATATGCGCTCTTATATAACCATGCCTAGCCACCCAGTTACGGGCATCAGTAAGAATCCGGCTATTAGCTTGGCTATAATGCGCTTTTTGCGCGTCTTGCAGATACGGTCAATACCCCCTTCTACTACTCTACCGATTGCATAACCCATCACTCCAATAGCAAGAAATGCTAGAGACTCATTTTCTGGAAATGCCTTGGATAGCAGCCCTGCACTCATTGCATACCACCACGAAAGGATATGTGGCCTCCATGGGCGCTTACTATCGATTAGGGTTTCATCTGACATGATTCTATCTCCTCCTTCAGTTATGCCACCAAGGGCATCCTGGCGGACTGGGAGTTTACAACCATACTACAGAGAATGGCGCGACAGTCTTTAGCCGCGAGGCCTGGACATACACTGCCGCCTCCCAGGCCATAGGCTGGAGACGGCATGTTCACGGTACATGCTGACCGTCTGTAGTGAGGGTTGTAAAGCCCGTGTGTATCTAAGACACCCCTAAGCTATGGCATAAAGCGCAGCGGTGCGCAACAGTCATGGTAAAAGCTTACTATGTGCTGTCATCCATATACCACAGATATCCGTAATAGGGGGGGCTTAACTATGGGGCTAGTTGTTCAGAATTGTTCGGGTATTGTTACTTGCCCCGACAACAAAGAATTAGCAAATAGAGACAGAAAGAATCATCTATATCTAATTTAGAATCAGAAAGTTAAGCCACAAACTCTAGATCTGCTTGGGTTAGAGTGAGGGTTTGGTTATTGAAGAGGAAGTATATGTCTCCTACGCCGTCGCCATTATGGTCTAGGACGTATTTGGTATCGTCTCCGATCACATCGTAACGCAACTCACTGGCTCCTGTAACGGAGAAGGCTGCTGTACCGATGAGGGTAGTGGAAAGACCGAACCCATCGAAACGGATGGTATCATCACCTTGCACGAAATCGTAGAACACATCAGTTGCCGTCGCAGTGGAGTCATTTTGATGGTAGTAAACAAACGTGTCTAAGCCATCTCCAAGGTAAATATCGTCTTTACCATTGCCGCCCCAGATTTCATCATCCCCCGTACCGCCATCGATAAAGTCGTTATGCGAGCTTGCGTAGATAGTGTCATTGCCGGCATCACCATAGAGCGAATCATTGCCTTTCCCGCCATTGATAATATCATTGCCGTCACCACCGTGAATAGTGTCATTACCATCGTAACCATTCAGGTTGTCGTTACCAGCACCGCCATAAATCACGTCGTCGCCATCATCTCCGCGAATATAATCATCACCGTCTCCGCCATCCAGATAATCATCTCCAGCATCGCCTTCGATATGGTCATCACCATCTTCACCGTAGATTGTATCATCGCCGTTCTGGCCTTCTAGCGTATCGTTACCTAGGCCGCCATAAAGCGTATCTCTGCCCTCGCCGCCGTATATTTGATCATCATCGCCACCACCATAGAGTACGTCATAGCCATCCCCCCCATTGATAGTATCTTCACCATCGTCACCATAGATAAGGTCATTTCCGATGCCGCCATACAGCGCATCATCGCCTGCATTACCAGAGATAGTATCATTACCCCCAAGACCTTGAATAACGTCATTGCCGCTATTACCGGTAATTGTATCATTCGCGTAGTCACCGTTGAGAGTATCGTTTCCAGTTGTCCCTGTAATGGTGTCACCGGCAATCGTAAACTCGAAGAACAGGTCTTCTTGTGTTAGCAGCAGAGACTGACCACTTAATACAAAGCCCATATCTGCGTTACCATCGCCATCCACATCCATCTCATAAACGGAGTCGCCATTCACCACGTCATAGCGCAGCTCAGTTCCACCTGTCGCACTAAACGCAGCCGTACCAATAATGGAGGCGGCAGTAGCAAAGTTGGTAAATTGAATCCTATCCTCGCCTTGTGCAAAGTCAAAGATCGTGTCCAACTCGGCTAATGGAGAGTCTAGGGTACCATTAAACACGAATACATCGTTACCAGCATCGCCATAGAGACTATCCAGACCCTCACCTCCGTGTAGTAGGTCATCACCCTCACCGCCAAACAGTACATCCTGTTCATTACCGCCATAAAGCTGGTCATTGCCGCCATCACCATAGATGAGGTTGTTCCCGCCATAGAGGCTCAGTTGATTAAGGGACACGTAGGTATGCAAACCATCATTGCCTGAATAGGACCAAATGAGATCTGCTACGCCGTCATCATTCGCGTCTCCAATGAGCTTAGTATAAGCAGACCAGCCAGAAGCCCCTACCGGAGTGCCGAGGTTAAGACTACCGTAGAATTGCTCCGCATACGTGCCATCCCCATTGGAGAGGTAAACCCCAACATTGTCAGAGTCATTCGCCACAAAGACCAAGTCATCGTTACCGTCTCCATTCACATCAGCAGTAAGTGTCTCGAATGTACCGGTAGACGTAAAGCTCAGGCCATCACTTACCACGCCACCAGAAGACCATGTGAAAGTACCATCGCCATCACTAAGGGCAGTGTAGGCCTTAAAGCCAGATGTGCCGGAGTGCATCCACACCACATCCTGGTTGCCATCTCCATTCACATCAGCGATGCGTTTATCATAGTCTGTGATGCTGCCCATGCTGGTTGAGTTGAGGTTGCCCCCCACAACGTTACCAAAACCACCATTCCCGTCGCTTAGGGAAGCATAAATAGTTGAACCGTTAGAGCCAGAATAGACCCATAATAGGTCAGATGAGCCATCGCCGTTAATATCCCCTAGGCGTTTCTCGTAATTATCGATAGAGCCAAAGTTTGCGCTCCAAAGGGTTCCGCCTTCTACGCTATCAAAGTTACCGTCACCATCATCGGTCGCTGTGTACGCGGTTACACCATTTGGCCCTGAATACACCCATACCAACTCTCCATCTGCATCCGCATCGATATTTGCTACAAACTCTTGGTAATTTTCATAGCTCCCAAAGCTAGTCGTTTCTATGTTCCCGCCTGACAGCGCGTCAAATCCTGTGCCATTACTCAAAGCACGAAATACTGAAGCACCGTTTGGACCCGAATACATCCACACCAAATCGTCTAAACCATCGCCATTCACGTCGCCTACCAATTCAGTGTAAGCTTCTGGCTGACCAAAGCTGCCAGAATACATATTACCCCCTGCAACGCCTGTGAAGCTACCATCTTCATCACCAAAGGCATAAAAGGCGGTCGCACCGTTTGTGCCAGAATACATCCATGTCAGATCTAAATAGCCATCACCATTAAAGTCACCTGTAAGCTCAGTGTAGTTACTAGGGGAGCCGTAGTTATACTGTGAAAGCGTATAGCTCTGCGTGTAATCATAGGCTTGAATATCACCCTGCTGTCCCCAGAGCATATCGTCGCCTTCACCGCCATCAATACGGTCATCTCCTGCACCGCCATGGATCACGTCATCGCCATCCTTGCCGGCGAGATAATCGTCTCCCGTTACACCATAGAGCGTGTCGTTACCTTCGCCGCCAATCACCACGTCGTTGCCAGAGTTACCGTAGAGCGTATCCTCTCCGTTTCCACCAAAGATAATGTCATATCCGCCATCACCAGCAGCTCGGTCATCACCGTCACCACCAAATATCCAGTCATTCCCAGCACCACCCGTGAGATAGTCGTCGCCGCCATTCCCCGCGATAATATCATCACCGCTCGCGCCATTGATGGATTCACCCCACCATGCACCGACCAATTTATCGACACCGGTGCGGATCACGCTAAGGCCAGCATCTACCAATTCGGTAACACCACCTGCTTGGCGTTGCGCTAGCGTTTCTCCTGAAAGTGCTTCAGCCTCCGCTTCCGTTAGCTGTATTGTGGCGAGTGGGTCACCAGTTCCTGCGTCAGTATACGTGGCAATCGTCACCACCAAATCACCACCATCCACATAATCACTGATTTCGATATTCGCAGCGATAGTATTCATGCCATCTTGGTAATTACCCGCATAGTCATTTGTGACCTTGTCAATATCGGTCAACACTTGGTCATAATCATCTGCATCATAACCTGCTTCCAGCTCATAGAATGCATCGACTGTATCGCCTTCGCTGCCATTCAGCGTAGTGATCTGATCTAGCTTATACACCGTGTAATGTCCGCCGCATCCACCACGCGCACGCTTGAAGGACATCACCTCATCGCCATTGAACACTTCTTGCTCTAGCGATTCGGTCAACAACTCTTCATAGGCCACGTCAGAGAGGCTATTGATAAGCTGGTTATCATTCGCATTCTGCGCATTGGTAATGGCAGTATTCAGTGCGTTCAGGTCAATATCCAGCAGGCTTTGTTGCGACGTACCAGAAGCCGCATCCACGGAAGGCGTAGCCAATGGCCCCGCCGCCCCTGCGAGCGATCCAATATCGAGCGTTTTGCCACCAGCGATTTCCAGCGTCTCCACGGCCATGCCGTTGAAATGATCCACCACCGTGACCAGCAACGTCGCATTGTAAGAAATCTCAAGATTATCATCTACACGCGCGAGGCTGAGATTGCCAATATCCGCCTCATCCAGCCATGAGAACACAATCCCATCGTCCGTGCCGTCTTCATCCGTGATGGTCGTCGTCGCCTCTTGCGCAGCAAAATACCAATCGTCACCCTCACCACCGAGCAAGCTATTGCTACCCGCATCGCTCACCAAACGGTCATCGCCTTCATTCCCTTCGAGCGTGTCGTCACCTTCACCCCCCACCAGCAAATCATCATCCAGTCCACCGAGCAGCGTGTCATTCCCTGCACCACCAAGCAAGCTGTCATCGCCAATATCACCGGTGAGCATGTCGTCATCCGCATCGCCGGAGAGTATATCCGCACCGCTGCCGCCTTGCAGAATATCCAGACCATCCCCGCCGCTGAGTATATCATTCCCCGCATCGCCGTTAATCGTATCATTACCTGCTTCACCCAGCGCCACATCTGCACCATCGCCAAGCGAGAGATTATCATTTCCGAGATTACCAAAGATCAAGTCATTGCCATCTCCGGCTTCAACCGCATCATCACCCGTACCAGCATCCACAATATCATTCCCTGCACCGGCATCGATAATATCGTCGCCCGATCCACCCATCACAATATCGTCATCGTCGCCAGCAAGCGCCACGTCATCGCCGCTACCCAGATGGATAAACTCCTCACCAGAATCACCCAGCACGGTGTCATTCCCCGCGTCACCGAAGAGTATATCGTCATCTGCACCGCCAGAGAGGTAATCGTCCCCGTCGCCACCAGAGAGATGGTCCGCGCCTTCTTCCGCGACGATACTATCATCGCCCTCGCGGCCTTCGATGTAATCCGAGCCGGC
>CAYFFN010000009.1:0-13438 GCA_964342335.1 uncultured Azospirillaceae bacterium | reverse complement strand
CTTGGTCATTCCCAATCAGCACGTCTTGGCCAACGTTACCCACCAGTGTAGAGACCACGTGAGAGATGGCATCTATGGTAACGCCCTGCGCATCCACGGCCACCAGTGCCAGCACCGTACCCCCCTCACCATCATCAATCTCTTGCAACTGATACTGGCTATTCAGCACAGCCTTCGCACTCTCAAACTCACCCGGCCCAAACTCCTTGCCACCAAACAACCCACCGATAATATTGCCCGCAACCAAACTAATCACCGCACTTGCCGCAATGACTACCGGATTACCCGTACTCACCGCTGCGCCGGTAATAGACTCTACAATAGCCGCCGCTGCAACGTATGACCCGGCTGCCGTGCCAATTTGCACGCCCAGATTCAGCCAATCCCCCGTATCAAAATCACTGCTATTGAGCAGCCCGCTTACCGCAACGGAAACACCCGCATACACGCCTCCAGTAGCGCCCACGCCCCAGCCCAACACTTCGGAAACATAGGTTGCAGAAAGATTCCCCGCCAAAAGCCCCAAACCACTCTTCGTGGCTTGCTCTAGGTCATAGCCATTCAACACAGCATTGACGAGGGTGGCTGCAATCGCCGCCTGCACACCAGACGCATATTGACCAGCGAGACCACCTTCAACCAGCTCCCCTGTCACGCTGTCGATAGCATCTTCAGCAGGCACACCAAAATACTCAAACACATCCTGCAACGCACCTTGCGCATCTAGAACCGAATTAATCTGCTCTACCGCATAACCAGAGATTTCTGTCTGCACCCAAAACTTCGCAAAGCTAATGAACGCCTCATCCGCATCCAGATTACCCGCCACAATATCCGCGATATTCGCTTGAAACCACTGCGCCAACACCAAGTCCGCATTCGAATTGTTCAGCCACTCCAACCCCGCCTTCGCCTGCTCCGATACAAACTCCGCGACAGATGTGGCGGCGTATTGAACACTCTCTGCAATCTCTAATGCCAAATAAGAAACGCCATCAATAACCGCCGTTACGCCCGTCTCAATAATAGTAAGATTGTTTCCAGAATCATAAACAACCTCACCACCAGATAGCGTGGCATTCGCTTTATCAAAACCGATATCGCCATTAAAAGCATTGCCCGTTGTGGTAGTGCCAGCCTCAATATCCCTAATCTCTAACACATTAGGGTTGTCCGCCTCAGGGTCATACGTTGGATAGTCGATTTTCTGTGCTACCCCATCCACTTTTTGGAAAAGCTCTCCAATACCAGTAAACGGATTCTTTATATACATGTAGGCTCCATCGCCTATACTTGCTAGTTGCTGGTATGTCTGAAGAACAGCAGAATAATCAATAGCCGTAAATGATGAGTAATCAATTAATGGTGGATCAGATAGATCAATTTGATAAAGTTGATTCTCAAAGATTTCTTGCACTCGCGCGCCAAAGTCATTTACCGTGTCAAGACCAAGGCCATTGTAGAGCGTAGCAATTTTCTCTGGAGTCCTATCCTCGGGAGCTAGTTTGCTAGATATTTCTGCTATAAGCTTTACGCCCGCCTCTACGTTAACCTCTCTAACTCGCAAATCTTGATTTGGTAATAGCTCTTGCCAGTAATCAACTTGAATATTCATCGGGTAGTATGAAGTCGATGCATCTAACCAATCGAATAAATATCCATAATATCCTTGTGAATGCTCAAGGTACATGATGGATTTAACCAAATTGGCATCTACGCCATATTGGCTAGAATATTGATTAATTAGTGATATGTTAGACGCTATCGCGGATTTTCCAAAAAGGTCGACACGAATAATACTATGATAATTTGGGTCTGCATTAGGATTATCAGATATTTCAAAGTCCACAACCGTATCATTAATGATAGCATCTTTTCGCTCTGCTGCGCGTTCTTCAATACTTGTCATTTTTCAGTCCCCCTCAAGCAAAACACCACTAATTTAACCAAACTTAATATCATGAGATACAGCAAGATTATGGCAGACCAATATATCGAAAATAGATAAAAAATTTGCCTCCGCAGTTCACAGGGTCCATTTCTGGTAGTCCAATTTGAAACATCTTCGCTTACATACCTACAGAACTCTTCTTGCGGATTATGCCCTAGTGCAATTAATGATACTCCAACAGCAATGAGAGACGCGAGAGATGCCGCGACTGTTAAGTGTATAAGGATTATTTTTCTCATCACCCCAACTCCCGCATCTCGCCCATCGGCCAGTTATCATTTGCGGCTTCCGCGACGATACTATCATCGCCCTCGCGGCCTTCGATGTAATCCGAGCCGGCGCCGCCCATGATGGTGTTGTCTTGGTCATTCCCAATCAGCACGTCTTGGCCAACGTTACCCACCAGTGTAGAGACTACATGCGAGATAGCATCAACGGTAACGCCCTGCGCATCGACTGCCACCAGCGCCAGCACCGTACCACCCTCACCATCGTCAATCTCCTGCAACTGATACTGGCTGTTCAGCACATCCTTCGCACTCTCGAACTCACCCGGCCCAAACTCCTTGCCACCAAACAACCCACCTATGATTTTGCCGCCAATAATGCCCACAGCCGCGCCAACGATGGTTCCCGACCCTGCACTCAAAAAGGCGTTCGAGAACAAACCTGCGACTGCCGTACCAGTATAGGCTGCCCCATAAGCGATCCCCACATTTGTACCAAGCAGCAACCAATCACCAGTATCAAAGTCACCGCTATTAAGTAAACCTGTTACTGCTGCTGTGATAGCGGCAACAGTTGCATTGGCTTGAGCGGCATCAACTACTACCACACCATCAATCGTTGTTGAGAACCAAGAGGTACGGGCGTAGTGCGAGGCAACTGCCGCTGTAGTTACTGTTATACCCGCATTAAGATAATCCGTACTATCCCAACCATTCGAGTTTAGAGCGAAATCAATTGCCATATTTGCAATAGCCACATTAAGTGAATTGGCCAGACCAACTGCATCCGCCCCCTCAATACCCAACGCGCCAAACACTTCAGTCAACACTGCGTTAGCATCGTCCACATTTAATATGGGCTGCAACTGACCAGAGAGGTAGCGCTGCCCCAAAAAGACGGCCAGATCAATAAAGGCATCTCCTACATCTAAAGTCCCATCAACCAAATCTTGGATGTTTGCGCCAAGCCATTCAGCAACATCAGCCTGCATGCCTGTAGATTCTGTGAACCACTCAACCGCATCACTCGCTTGGTCGTGAATAAATTCCGCGACAGAAATAGCTGCATATTCGACGGACTCTAATACGTCACCAACCCCATAAGTCTGGCTTCCCACTTCAATTGTTGCATCATTTGCAACTACACTTATCTCAGCCTTCCCTTCACTCGGGTCGCTTAATACATAAACATCGCCCGTCACTGTGCCATCTAAATTATCTGCAATTTCTGCCGCATTCGCAGAATGCAAAGAAAATAAATCGCCAATAGCATCTACGATTCCAGGGGCGATTTCTTTCAAACTTTGCACAGTTACACCCGCTTGCTCTAGAAACAACGAAAACTCAGCAACATTACCGCCTTGGTTGGCGACATCATCACTTGTAATCAGCATATCATTGTCTAATGCATATTTAGCGTATTCAGCAGGCGTCATACCACTTGCAGGATTATATGAAGAGCCAACTTGATCATTCCATAAATCTTGGTTGTAATCACCAAAAAGAGTTGGATCATAATTGTTGGTATTTACTATCTCCACAATCATACCGGCTAAATAAGCTGCACCTGTCGCTTGCTGATCCGGATAAATTGTAGAAAAATAATCCTTGAGTTGGGCGCTTACATAAGTATGTCGAAAGGCATCTCTGGCATCTCCATTACCTCTTGGGCGAGCGGGGTCACTAGAGAAAATTCCGTATGAGTCAGCAACTGCCGCTGCATCAGCTTCCATTTGTGATATACTAAAAAACGGCATAATTACTATTTCCCATGAAATGTTAATTGACAATTATTACCCACACATCCTGCATAGGGTTTAATATTCTCCCAATATACTTGGTAGCTTTGGCTCTTTTGCACCTCATTCGGCACGGATGCTTGTGGGTCGATAAGCTTAAAATGCGCGTCTTCATGGGACGAACAAAGGCCAAAAGTATATTTTAATCGAGGCTGAAAATGTTCAATTACGGCAATAGACTTGTCATTTTTCAAAAAGACGAAATTATACTCATATTCATTCACTTGAGGAAAATGCTCTAGTATTGGGATGTCCTTTCCTAGCACTTGCTCCAAAGCCAGGTCTTGTCTCAGGCGTGAATACCCACCCATCGCACAGACAGTGTCCCATTCAAAATCGACTAAGTCACGCAAATAAAAAACACTTTTTTCTTGCATTGCGCTGCTAAGCCTTATTTCAAAACTCTCCGTTTGCTCTTTTGAGTATTTCTTCAAAGCTCTATACTCTGGATAAAATAGCGTGTCTGTGTCAGCTATGAAGATCGCCCAAACTGAAGCTATTAATGCTATAAATATGATCGGCAACTTTTGCTTCAATTTTTGTATCACCGCATCTCCTTCAACTGATCTTTCGGCCATTAATTTAATCCATCTATATAGCCCTTAGAAACAATCCAGATGACGAATACAAGCATAAATTACAGTTTCTACAGCCAATTTAACCTTTGGTTGTTTTTGCCTCACAAACGCCAACTATAGATTCCAGATTTGGGGATAAATATCAGCGGATTGCATTTTGCATCTCTGCACGCTAAGTCTCATCTCAGAAAGATGAGCTTATGCCAGAAACCACTATACTCTCCGATATGCCTCCTGAAAATCGCAGCAAGCTGCTGGGCGAAATACTGAGCTTGATGATAGTATCTCCGACCCACAAGAATTACCGTATGGCACATTTCCCCTCCATTGTCTTGCCGCCGGTTGAGTGCAACCAATTCAAGATTTACCGTAATGCGGAACAGCTCCCTGTTGGCTTCACATCATGGGCGTTTCTCTCTGAAGAGGCCGAGCGCCGACTGCTGGATAAAACCCTTCTCATGCGCGATGAAGACTGGAATAGCGGTGAGAAATTATACTTCATGGAGTTTATCGCCCCCTTCGGCCACACCAAGCAAATGGTCCGCGACCTGCGCGAACAATTCCGTGGGCGCAAAGGCCACGCCATCCGCTTCGACAAAGACCGCGATGAGGTGGAAGTGGTCGAGTATTTTGGGTATGGGTTGAATACGGCTACTTAATGCAGGCATAAAGCGCCATGAATTAACCACATCAATTTTCTGCAAGCTTAGATATAAGCTTAGAAGTGAATCAAATCGAAGATAGAGAGTTATTTCGTATTGCCCGTGTATTTGAGATAAAGAAAACCTGAAAGTTATTTTCTTGATTCAAGACATTCAAATAACCACATTTATGGAAATATTCACACAAATATACTTTAATCGCCAGACACAGGCCAAAACTTGCTATCTTTATAGGCAAAAACACAATTATGGACTACTGTTATAGATCCTAAATGTATCGCAATAGGATATTTAAACATGATAAATATAGAACAGCTGGAAGAATGGCTTAATAGCGCATGCGAGCATGAACGCTTAGAGTTTAAAGAAGCAGCCCAAAAGTTTGAGGCTGAAAAAGTATACAAATATTGCAGCGCTATTGCGAATGAAGGTGGCGGCCATTTAGTCCTTGGTGTTCAAGATGGCCCCCCTAAACGAAAGGTTGTGGGGACCAATGCGTTCTCTGACATTGGGAAGCTAAACGCCATTAAAAATCACATCGCAGATGAATTGAAAATTAGAGTAGAGGTTGATATTATTGAACACCGTGACGGCAGTGTCTTAGTATTCTCAATCCCCAAAAGAACTCGTGGCAATTTCGTTACTTATAGAAATTTGCCATATATGAGGTGTGGCGAAAGCCTTAGGCCAATGACACAAGACCTTCAGAGACGCATCCTCCTTGAAGGCGAGGAAGACTGGCTTGACGGCCTTGCGATTTCAGATGTATCTGCCGCTGAAGTAATTGAACTGTTAGATACACAAAGTTACTTTGATTTATTAGGTGAAAATTACCCAACCGAACAAAGTTTAGTGATTGAGGCATTTGCTAAAAAAGAGTTCATAAAAAAGACTACGGGAGGCTGGGGTATAACGAATCTAACAGCTATTAGCCTAGCTAAAAGATTAAGCGACTTTGGGCATGATATAGAAAAACGTGCGCCACGATTCATTATTTACGAAGGTAAAGGGAAATCCAAGACTAGAAACGAAATCACTGGCCAAAAAGGATATATTGTTGGATTTGCAGGACTGGTGGATACTGTACATAATTCTTCACCATTAAATAAATTTATTGAAGAAGGCCTTCGCGATGAAATTAAAGCTTTCCCCAAACTGGCCGTAAGAGAACTAATTGCCAACGCCTTTGTTCATCAAGATTTCTTGATCGATGGATCATGTATTAGAATAGAAATGTATGATGATAGATTAGAGATCACCAATCCCGGAATCCCCCAAATTGACATAGAACGATTTATTGATGAGGATAAAGCAAGAAATGAAAAGCTTGCCGAGCTTATGCGTCGCCTCAAAGTTTGTGAGCGCAAAGGAAGTGGGCTGGACAAAGTAGTAGAGTTAGTTGAATTGGAACAACTCCCGCCACCTGAATTTCATGCTGGTCAACTACAAACAACAGCAATTTTATATGCATTCAAGGATTTTAGGAAACTTTCCAAAGAAGAACGAATTCGTGCATGCTGGCAGCATTGCATCTTAAAATATGTGCAGAGAGACAGCATGTCCAATAAAAGCCTCAGGGAACGGTTTGGCCTTAATGAGAAGCAAGGGCCTACTGTTTCAGGGATTATCAGTTTAGCTAAAGAGCAGCGCTTAATTAAGCCAGAAGACCCTGAATTAGAATCTACGCGTTATGCTAAATATATCCCTTATTGGGCATAAATATTGTTTCATGGCTATTTCCAATTTTTGCTTGAAAAGTAAGATTTTATATAAATAACAATAATATAATATATTCATAGCTATTTCCTTTTCCATATATGATCACAATATCTTGTATACAAAAATCAAATGCAGAAAATCGAATTAGCAATTTGAAAGAACTTTTGGGGCATATGGGAGGCGCCAAAATTTTTCGATGGTAAAAGCCCCCAGTTGATACCTTGTTTGTAGGACACTGTTAGGACATTTTTAGGACACTAGAGTCCTACAAATGGCAATAATTGGCAAAACACCACAAAACGCTTGTCGCATTATCTTATTGATTTATATTATTACTATGTGTTGTCATTTGTTGTGGTTATCCACAGTCTTCTGACTGTAACTCCGTCGGGTTTCCCTACGCAGGTTCGAATCCTGCCCCCTCCACCACTTTGATTTATAACAACAATATTACATACAACTCAGCCCGATAGCAACCCCTTTAAAACCGCCTTGGGGCACTCATGGGGCAGCAAAGCTCGACAAAGCACATAAAATAGCATCAGTGCAAAGAACCGAGAACGCACACCAAGCAAGACCTAAAACGGACTTCTTTAGAGCACATTGCCCCAATACTGCCCCACAGAAAAAACATCTTCTTTTTTTATACTGAAATATATTGCTATTTTTTATATAGCGCGCGGATTATGCATCCGATATTGTAATTTATTGCGGCTTGTAGTAGTTTCTCTCAGAAAAATGATTTGATTATGGCGAACATCGAAAAAAGAACCTCCGGCACTGGCAAGATTTCCTATCGCGTAAAGGTGCGCTTAAAAGGACACCCCTACCAGACTGCAAGCTTCGACCGTTTAACGGATGCAAAGAGATGGGCACAAAGCACAGAGGCCGCCATTAGAGAAGGCCGCCACTTCAGAACTGTGGAAGCAAAACGCCATACACTCTCTGAGCTTATCGACCGCTATATCCGTGACGTACTGCCACACAAGGGCTCGAATGCAAAACAAATCAAGATCCAAACTACCCAGCTACTTTGGTGGAAGGAACAGTTAGGAGCCTACTCACTTGCCGACATAAGCCCTGCGCGTATTGGCGAAATGCGCGACCACTTCTTAGCAGAACCTTCGCAAGCAGGGAAAAAGCGCTCCGGCGCTACAGCGAATCGCTATCTTGCCATTCTCTCACATGCATTTACCATTGCTACAAAAGAATGGGGCTGGTGTGACGAGAACCCCGTTTCTAAAGTGATACGCCCTAGAGAAAGCAGAGGCCGCACCCGTTTTCTATCTAATGCAGAGAGAAAACGACTACTGGAGGCCTGCCAGAAGGATGAAAATAAATATCTCTACACCATAGTCGTCGTGGCGCTCTCAACAGGTGCAAGACAAGGGGAGATACTAAACCTCACATGGCGGGATGTGGATTTCTCACGCCGCGTTATAACACTTCACGAAACCAAAAACGGTGAAATACGTCTCCTCCCACTTGTAGGGCATGCCCTCAGTCTCATAGAAGATTTAGCCGCAAAGCGCCGTAACGACACAGACCTTGTTTTTCCAAACCGTAGAGGCAATAGACCAACCGATGTGCGCTCCGCATTTCTACGCGCCATAGAAGCCGCCGAGATTGAAGACTTTCGCTTCCATGACCTCCGCCACAGCGCAGCAAGCTACTTCGCTATGAATGGCGCCTCGCTGGCGGAAATTGCAGAGGTACTAGGACACAAGACACTACAAATGGTGAAACGATATGCCCACCTATCAGAGGCACATACTAGCAAGGTAGTAGAGAGCATGAACGCGAGGATTTTTGAGTGACCAAACTTGAACACATCTACAATGGTAAGAAATACCCCCTAAAAGAATATTGCAGCTTAAGCGAGGCACTTATCTACGAGTGCGAATCAATCCCCCCTGTTACGGACAATCTTAAACATGTTTTTAAATGTGTTGAATCGCCTAGCTTCAGCACGGAAGAAAAGCAGTC
The DNA here is from genome assembly GCA_964342335.1 of uncultured Azospirillaceae bacterium. Taxonomy (GTDB): domain Bacteria; phylum Pseudomonadota; class Alphaproteobacteria; order Rickettsiales; family UBA3002; genus CAYFFN01. The sequence continues at coordinate 4,516 of CAYFFN010000009.1, read as the reverse complement.
ACTTATCTACCGTCTTGCTACCGGAGAACTCGTGGCAAGTGGCGTTCATGGTACCGCAACAAAAATGACACCCGACATAGACGACCGCGAAAGTAAATTTTCTATGTGCTGGACGCCAGCTCATGCCATTGCCGCAGATGTTTATACAGCAATTGATCCTTCCGACTGGTTCTTAGAGTCAACTGTCTGGCGAAGCGATCTTCTCTTACTAAATGGCGAAAGTGTAGATGCACTTCATTACTTTCATGAGGTGCCTTGTTTCGCAAGAGCGCGTATTAAAACAAGTGACTTAATCAAAGCACAGCCAATTAGCTCCGCTCTATCTAAAAGTGCAGAAGCATATTCTACAGTTTTCCTCAAAATTATGCAGAAGGGAATCGACCATTTCGACATTACGCACAACCATCAGCCGTTAGTTAAGGAGTTGATTCCTTGGTTTGAAAGTGAGCTTGCAAAAATCGGTGAGAAAGCTCCTGCAAACAAAGCTAAGTTGATGGCAACATTTGTTCGACTCCCAGAATCTCAAGCGGGCGGAAACAAGCGATTAGCTAAGAAGCACTGAACCCTTTACCCCCTTACCATCAAGTCCTTCGCACGTAGATAATAATTTTTCAAGTAGCATACTCCAGATTACCAGCCAACGCTGGTTAAGTATAATGAAAAAAGGAGTATCGATAATGACACTTGAAACAGAACGAAAACTAATCCCACTCACACAATGGAACCAGCACCATAGCTTCCCCCCTCAAGGCGGATTGCGACATTTGGTTTTTCATTCCCAGACCAACGGCTTTGATAAATGCATCCGCCGAGTAGGAAGACGCATCCTCATTGACGAAGGCGCTTACTTCGCGTGGGTGGATGACCAAAACGCCGTTAAGCCCGCACAATGAGTAATTTGGAAAACATACTACTAGTAGGCATCAGCTGAGATTTGCCTGCTAAGAACAGTAACAAAACTGGGGTGAGGTGCATTGCCTCACCCGCGAAAGGAAATGACATGACAAATTCATACGCTAAAGCCAAAGGCCGCCGCGACAAGGCAACCTTTATCATGGTGCGGCACGATATTTACCGAAGCGCCGCATGGAGAACCCTGCATGCAGGGGCGCGCAATATCTGGCTAGAAATAGCATATCGCTATAATGGCCGAAATAACGGCGAAATAAGCCTATCCGTGAGAGAAGCCTCTATGGCAGCACTATGTGGCAAGTCCACCGCTCATAAGCACCTTAAACAGCTTCAGGAGCATGGCTTTATACATATTGCCGAAAAGGGCACGTATTCAAACAGGATTGCCACAACATGGATTCTCACCCATGAAAATCATTACGACCGCACACCAACGAACGAATGGAGAAAATGGGCAGAGCAAAATGAGGCGCGGGAGTCACCAGCATGATTCCCTCGCGCGTGCGCGCGCGTGATGGCTGCAGAAACTCTTTTAAGCGTACCTATTATAGAACGCTTGATGCCTACCGAAGGACTGTGAAGCGTGTTTTGCCCTTAAACATGACTTAACTGGTACGCTATGGAGTATTGCTACCCCCGATTTTCATGAAAGAAGCGTATTGTGACAGGTACACATATATATCTAGCCATAGGCAGTGTGATTCGAATAAATTAACAGAGGCAATCAAAGGCCTAGGTATTTTTCGAAAAACTCTTTTAGCTTATTTAAAACTACCGCCTTTTTCTGGGCGCGCATATTGTCTTTATCAAACATAGAAACTGGCGGCAGAATAGCCGCAAAGCTAGTGCCAGTTGATTTCAACTCGCCATCGCGGAAAGCATTGGAAATATACCTCTTCGTTTGCTCTGGCTTCAGGTTCTCTTCCTCAATAATACGATCAAGCTCCTCTGCTTTGTTTTTATCCGTAAACATCCGCCAGTCTCTATCAACGTCGCTATGAACATTCAGTGTGTTAATAAAGCGCTCAATCAGTTCCTTCTTACTGCGCAGCTCAATGCTTGAATCCATTGCCTTATCAATAGCAGTTAGAATCTCTTTATCCTTCATTTTCGATTTGTGATATTTGGCAACTAACTGAAGAATAAAATCAATGTTAATCGTAACCTGTTTCACCAACTCGATTTCAAACTCTATATCATCGTTGATATTTTCTTTGTCTGAGTCTTTATGTTTTCTGAGTTTATCGTAAAGGTCGAGATAGGCACTTTGATAATCTTGAAAATCACGCTCCGACAGAATCTCATTCCCAGCAAATTCATCAAATGAAGTGAGGATATTGCGAAGCCGCAGGATAGAGCCCCACAGCTTGATGAAATCTTTTTCTGCCTGTTCGCCCTCAATAAATACCGGTAGAGGAAAGCGCTCTTGAAGCTCGGTTATTAGGTCAACATAACCCCTTTGTGGCTTCCCATCTTTTTCCCAGCCATTGTAATACTCTTTGAATGATTTCAGCAGGACGATGCCGCCTGCCTCTTTGTTTCCGAAGATTGATAGCGCATCATTTGTGGCCTGTTCCAGATCCCGGAAACAGATGATATTTCCGAATGTTTTCACCGAATTCAAAATACGGTTAGTACGAGAGAACGCCTGAAGAAGCCCATGATAACGAAGATTCTTATCCACCCATAAAGTGTTGAGTGTCGTTGCATCAAACCCAGTCAGGAACATATTTACGACGATCAGAAGATCAATCTCACGATTTTTCATGCGTTGAGACAAGTCTTTGTAATAATTCTCAAACTTGTCGGCACTGGTGTCGTAACTGGTTCCAAAGTGTTGATTGTAGTCAGCAATCGCCATATCCAGAAAATCGCGGGATGGCTGATCCAGAGCGCCCGTATCAAAATCCTCATCAGGCAAAAGGCCGTCTTCCGTTTCTTCCTCATTAGCTCCAAAGCTGAAGATCGTGGCTATTTTAAGCCCAGAATCCCGTGATTTGAATTCGTTGTAGTATTTTTTGGCCACCTCGATTGAACTGACCGCAAAGATTGAGTTGAATCCGTTTAGACGAACCTGATTGCGGATTTCCTTTATTTTTTTGCTGTCATCTTTCCCTTTGTCTGAAACCACCTCAGCAATATTAGCCAGCTTATTAAAAGAGTAAAAGCCGCCATCACGCTTCGTTTTCTGTTCAAAATGCTCCAGAATGTAATCTGTAATTTGAGCAATACGCTGCGGATCATTGGCGGCCTTTTCAATATCAATGGCGCGGACTTTTTTGTCTTTAACCTCGTCCTTCATCTTCAGCGTGTTGATGTAGTCAATGCGAAATGGCAGCACATTCTCGTCATTGATGGCGTCCACAATCGTGTAGGCATGCAGCTTCTGGCCAAATGCTTGTTCGGTGGTCTTTAGGTGAGGACTGCCACCCGATGAGGAATTGGCTGCAAAGATCGGCGTACCGGTGAAACCGAAAATATGATAGTTCTTGAAAGCCTTGGTGATGGATGTGTGCATCTCGCCAAATTGAGAGCGGTGGCACTCATCGAATATCAGCACAATATGGCCGTCAAAAATACTGTGGCCTTTATTGGCAGAGATAAATTTGGCCAGCTTCTGAATCGTGGTGATGATGATTTTTGCATTAGGATCGGCAAGTTGCTTCGTCAGTATAGCCGTGCTGGTGTTAGAGTTTGCCGAACCTTTCTGGAATTTGTCATATTCCTTCATCGTTTGATAATCGAGGTCTTTCCTATCGACCACAAAAAGCACCTTGTCCATACCATCAAGGCTGGTAGCAAGCTGCGCCGTTTTGAAGCTGGTCAGCGTTTTACCGCTGCCTGTGGTATGCCAAATATAGCCACCAGCATCCACGGTGCCGAGCTTCTTGGGATTAGTAGCCATTGCAATACGGTTCATGATGCGTTCGGCTGCGGCAATCTGATAAGGCCGCATCACCAGCAGCAGCTTGTCTGAAGTGAAGACGCAATAACGCGTCAGGATCGAAAGCAGCGAGTGCTTTGAAAAGAAGGTTTTGGAGAAATCAACCAGATCGGAGATCCGTTTATTCTGCGCATCCGTCCACCAGCAGGTAAATTCAAAACTATTGCTGGTTTTTTTGCGCGATTTGCGGCCTTGCTGCTCTTTCAAATGAGTGCTGCGGGTGGTGTTAGAATAGTATTTGGTATGCGTGCCGTTGGAGATCACAAACAGCTGCACATATTCAAACAGGCCACTATCTGCCCAGAAGCTATCGCGCTGATAACGATTGATCTGGTTAAACGCCTCACGAATGGCCACGCCGCGCCGCTTTAGTTCCACATGCACCATCGGTAGCCCGTTCACCAGCACCGTCACATCATAGCGGTTCTTGCGTGTGCCTTCCGTTTCATACTGATTGATAACCTGCACGCTGTTGTTGTGGATGTTATCCTTATCCAGAATTCGCACATTCTTGGTGGTGCCGTCATCGCGCTTCAGGTTGAAAATGAAATCTTCCTGAACCTTGGTTGTCTTTTCCTCGATGCCCTCGTTTTTATTGGCCAGATAATTCGTCAGCATCTGCTGCCATTCATCTTCTGAAAACTCCATCTCATTGAGCTT
>CAYFFN010000008.1:0-22591 GCA_964342335.1 uncultured Azospirillaceae bacterium | reverse complement strand
GACCTCTCCGCCATCGCCTTCTTCGATTGCGCTGGCATCAATCCTGGCGTCTGCGCCCATAAACACATGCTCAGCGGTCGCCATCTCGCCCTTGCCTTGATATTCACCGCCAACGCGTACCGTGCCACCTCCGGAATGGCCCGAAGCATCAATTTCTGCCGTCCCTTCAAGCGCAATCCGATCACCGGTAACAGCGACCTCGCCGCCTAGCTCACCTTCTTCGGCACCGCTCACATCCAACTTTCCGCTGACGCGTACGGTACTGGGTGAGGCCGCATCCGTCGTCGCACCAATGATAATCTTCCCACCTCTTCGGCCGATGGTCGGAGCCTTCAGCTCGCCTTCCACCCTTATGAGGTCATCAACGATATCACCACCCGCCGCGGCTGTCAGAGCTATCGTGCCACCTTCCGCCTCAATTCTACCCGCATTCGCAACGAGCTGCGCATTTGTCTCTTCACTTACCGCAAGCTCATAAAGCCCATGGCCATTCATATCGATCGCAACCGTATCGCCAGATGCCAGAGCCACCGTGCCCAGCCGCGCGCTAATAACGCCATTATTCACGACATTTGGCGCCACGAGACCGACCAAGCCCGCCTCCCTCGCCGTAATCGTTCCTTCATTGATAATCGCAGCATCGGCGCTACCCGCTTGATCAAAATGCAGGCGATCACCGCCATTCATGAACGCATCATTGTCAATATCTGCCGTAGTAGCGACCAGACCATTCACATCCACCTGCGAGTCTCTGCCGAAGAACACCCCGTTCGGGTTAATCAGCACCACATTCCCGTTCGCACTCAATCGCCCCATGATGCGCGAAGGGTCACGGCTATTCACACGGTTAAGCGCCGTCGCGCTGCTAGAAGGTTGATGGAACTCGGTATGCTCGTTCACTTCGATGTCAAAGCTGCGCCAATCTATCACCGCTTTGTTACTGGTTTGGTGCACATCAAGCTTCGGACCAGACTCTGTAATCGTTGCTGATCCTTGCGTTACCACCCCACCGGTAGGGTTAGCATAGGCAGGCGCCACGGCACCAAACGCAATAACGCTAGCGCTTAACAGTGCGAGCCTACGATATAACTTCCCCTCAGTCATTCGCACATTATAGCAGATTGCACCGCAACATTCGTCCAAAAATGTGAGTTTTTACACGTAATTAGCGTTAAATTTTAGAAGCTGTAGCCTAAACGAAAAAGGAAGCGTGGATCATCACTGCTCCCATAAAGCGGTTTGTTCGTTTGCTTCGTCAAAGGCCATGCGATACCCGCATCCGCAGATAGGCCTGAATGGTAAGAGACGCGCAAGCCGAAACCGGCAGAGCTAGCCGACTCTATTACGCCTGCGGTATCTTCATTCCACACTTTACCAATATCGTAAAACCCATAGGGAACAAACCGTGTATCCCAACGTGGATCAAGCCCCACATATTGCAGCTCGAGCGATGCGGCCACGCCGTGGTCACCCGTAATCTCAGATGAATCATAAGCACGCCCCATAGACGAACCGCCATACCCAAACTCTTCCGCGGAGAAAAGCGGATCCGATGCCCACTGCCCTTCCACAGCTCCCACTGCGACAAGAGAGCTTCCAATCGCCTGCTGACGGCTAATCTCCGCCTGAATCGACACAAAATCCGGCACGGCATCCGCACGGGACAGATTTGCATCCCCCTCCTCGCTAGCACCAAACACACTCAGCCCTCTATTTACCGATAGAGAAAGGCTGTTATAGCCGCTCCAGCTATCGGCTGCATCATAGTCTATTTTAGCACGCGCCACACGAATTCGGTCACGCGTGAGCGGATTATCAACGAGAATATCGCCATTGGTGTTTCGGCCATCTAAATGTGCCGAGAACACAAGATTCTCACGCCATTGGCGTATGGGCTGCCAATAAAGCCCCACCCCAATCTCGGTTGATGCGTTGCGCAGCTCATTCTGCACCAAAGATGAACCCGGAGCCGACTTTGCGTGGCTGGCCGAAAATGCCACCTTCCAATCCGGAAATACGGGAATTTCATGCCGTATAGCACCATATTTCAGCTCATCCGTCGGCACGCTGGAAAACAATGAAATGGACGTCTCGTGCATTGGGATAAAACTATCTTGATAGATGAAAGTCGCCTGATGCGGCCCCAAAAAGCGCGAGCCATAATTATCAAAACTCACAAAACGTTTCGGATTCGCAACAGAGCGCCTTAACGCTAGCCTTACCTCACCTTCGGCACCCTCCATTGACTCAACTACAGCCCGAAACTCATTGCCCGGTAGCGCCTTCATTTGCAGCATAAACGACTCTACCTGATATGCGCTCACGGGCTTATATTGTTTCACGCGCTCAATAAGTGCCTGCACATGTGAGTATTGCTCAAGACTTGCGTCAATCTCCACCTCACCAATGCGCCCCTCGACCACTTTAATGAGAATATTTCCGCCATCAATTTCTTGGGCAGGCACATAGGCTCGTGAGAGAAAATAGCCTTCTGCTCTGTATTTATCGGTAATTTGCTGCGCAGTAATCCAAACCACATCCAAGGTAATATTGCGACTTAGGTAGGGTGCGTATATCTCTCGCAATTCCCCCTCAGAAAAGGCGGTAACACCTTCAACCTTCACAGTATTTAGCACAAAACTATATTGCTCTGCGCCATCGGGAGCTTCCATAGCACCTTGCGTATCAGGCAAAACGATGGGCGATGGCGCTCTCTCCACATCCAAGGGTGTTTCAATGGGCTCAATACGTCCCGGATCAACTGTACTGGGAATAGATTGCGCGAGCACGGGCTGCGCCCAAAGCGCAGGCAACATCAAAGCGAGCCCCAAAACCCATACGGATTGGCCTTTTTTTGCAAGCGTACTCATGCCCCTTATATTAACATCCATCTGTTATTTAGCCTCTTCCCTAGCAATTGCAGGGCCATCGCGCCACTTAAAATCAGGATTCTTCCCAAATTGTGCTGAGAAACACATAGATTAACATTTAGAATTGCTTTAACTTTTAGCCTTATGCCAAGCAAACGGACTACGATTGCCCAAGAACTCTTGACCTAGCCACGCAGCTGAAGTAGTAACGCTATCTCAATCGCGGAGGGATGGCAGAGCGGTTGAATGCACTGGTCTTGAAAACCAGCAAGGGGGCAACTCCTTCCAGGGTTCGAATCCCTGTCCCTCCGCCACTTCACCAATCCGGCTTATATACCATCAGGTAGAACACCGCGACCATGGCGGGAAAAGCCAGCGCCCCCAGCAAAACCCACCACCTATCTAGCTTCCAATAGCGCGCTGGCAACGCTGTGCCTTGCTCTAGCGCCTGCTTGGCCATGTCGCGCATACGTACTTGCATCCACACCACGGGCAACCAGCATGCGCCTGCGAATAGATACAACGCTAATCCCCAGAACACCCACCCTTCTCCCAGCGGATAGCCCGTGACATGTGCCAAAGCAATGCCGCTGGCGAGTTGAATGAGAATGCTTGGGGTCGTGAACAGCCAATCCGCTATAACCACATGGCGCGTGGCGAAGTAAATAGAAGCCACATCCTTACGACGGTTGGCCATGAACATATAAAAGGCACTTCCGATCCCCGTGCCAAACAAAATGGTCGAGCTGAGGATGTGAATCCATTTAAGCAGTAGATAATCCATAGATAACTGATAACGTGGCCGCACAAAAAGGACAGTATTTTATAATGGAAAACACCGAGCCCATTTTTAAAGCCGTCTTTGGAGAACAATGGGAAAGCCTACCACCCGTTCTGCAAAACCATTACTCTATTGCACCCTACAGCGAAGAGCAGGCGCTAGCAGAAGGCGCGTTGGATGTGTGGTGCCACTGGCTGGTGAAGCCCTTCTTTTGGATACTGCGCAGCATCCCTCCCTACAGTGAGAAGCATGTGCACGTGACAGTTCGTTTTGCCAGTGAACCACACTCTGCCGCGTTTTGTTTCAACCGTGTTTTCCATTTTACAGATAGGAAACCCGTTCATTTTCGTTCCAAAATGCTGCATGAAGGAATGGGGCATATGAAAGAGAAGATGCGCTGGGGCATTTGCTGGCATTCACATTTTCGTTGGGATGGCACGCGCATCATCATGCAGCATGCAGGCTATTCGCTCCAATGGGGAAAGCTGAGCATTCCCATGCCGGTTAGCTGGCTGATTGGTCGAAGTGATGCGGAAGAGATCGCCGTGGATAATACGCATTTTGATATGCGCGTGGGCATTACCCATCCACTCTTTGGCAAAATATATAGCTACAAAGGGCGTTTTGCTATGAAAGGAAAACCATGACGAAGCTCGTATTGATTATTGGTGGATACGGCAATTTCGGCAGCTTTATTGCGCGTATGCTCGCCCCTGAAGCTTCTGTGCAGCTTATTATTGCGGGACGCAGTCTCAGCAAGGCAGAAGCTCTGCTGAAAACCTTAGAAGCTGCGCATAACCCTGAAGCAGCACAACTAGATATTTCTCACGGGCTGAATGAAGCGTTGCATCGCATTCAGCCGGATATCGTCATTCACACTTCCGGACCCTTTCAAGCACAAAGTTACCATGTTGCAGAAGCCTGTATTGGCTATGGCTGTCACTATATTGACCTTGCTGATGGGCGCGAGTTTGTCTGTGGTATTAACGCGCTCAATACCCATGCCAAAGAAAAAGCTGTGTTAGTGTGCAGTGGCGCAAGCTCTGTACCCTGCTTAACCGGCGCGATAATAGATAAACATGTTGGCGAGTTCGCTTCGCTTGAATCGGTTGAATATGCCATTACCACCGCGCAATTAACCAACCGTGGATTGGCAACTATTCGGGCAGTGCTAAGTTATGCAGGCAAACCTTTCACCACACTGATAGATGGCAAAATGCAGCCTGTCTATGGCTGGTTAGGCCTCACTAAGCGCAAGTTCTGGAAAATGAATCTCCGTTTGCTTGGCAATTGCGACGTGCCGGATTTAGCGCTTTTTCCTAAACGTTACCCTAGCATTAAAACCCTGCGCTTTAGAGCAGGTTTAGAACTAAAAATACTACACCTCTCCCTTACAGCATTATCTCAACTGGTACGTATGAGGCTACTGCCTTCACTCCAGCCGCTAGCAAAAACCATGCTGCGCGCCTCCTACTGGTTTGACTGGCTAGGCAAGGATAGAAGCGGGTTTTATATGACCCTTCAGGGAAAAGACCCCGAAGGAAAAGAAAAGCGCATCCAATTCGATTTAGTCGCAAAAAAGGGGGATGGACTTTGTATTCCTGCTGTCCCCGCTATCCTCATGGCAAAGAAATTAGCCACAGGTGAGATAAACGAAACAGGCGCCATGCCTTGCTTAGGCTTTATCACGCTTGAGGAATATCTGGATGTTCTCACCCAATTTAATATTGAGTGGCAGACGAACACTTGACCAATATCAAGGTGGATTTCTCACATTCTGCTAGCATGAAAACGTGCCAAGGACCAAGGCACGGTAGCAGCGACACCTTTGGTGTCGCTGTTATTCTTGGAAGATGGGAAAAATATGGCGCACAGCTCAGAAGATATGAAAGCCTTGTTTGAAGCCTACCTTGAGGTTTGCAATCAAGCGCTGGATCAGCATAAGGAAGAGTTTCCGTATAAATATATATGGAAAGCCGCCGAGTCTGTGCAGGGTGAATCGGGGATTTCGCTCAGCCTTTATGACGATGAGCCGCAAGAGCAATATACCGTAAAGCTCAAGGACGCACATATCGACGCCGCTCCGATGGAAAAATGCCCTAAAAAAGGCTGGCGCGTGAATAAGAGCTACCTAAAGAAGGTCACTGAAAATCCTGAAGAATACATCCGCAACCCCGCCAAATTGGACTGGGACTGGTTAAAAAACCGCATAGAGGACTAAGTTAGGTCGCTACAGGGAAATCCATCTGAGCAGTTATTGCAGGTATAGTGCACCAAATCTTGCACATTATTCACCGTGACCGCAGAGCCGTTGATAGTAATGGTTGTCTCCTGACGCAAACGAGCGAGCGCACGCGAAAACGTCTCAGGCTTCATGCCCAGACGTGAGGCGATGAGGGTTTTATCATACGGCAAATGCAGTTGCGCGCTCTCTGGCGGTTCAAAGTCTGGCCCTTTAAGCGGCAGCAGGCGCAGTAAGAAACAGCCAATGCGCTGCGGTGCATTTTGCAGATTCAAATGCTCAATCTCGCGATCTTTCAAACGGCGGTGCTGAGAGAGTGAGTGTAACATATTGAATGCGAGTTGGTTATTCTCTGCCACAACATGCTTTAAGGTCTGGGTCGGAATCACCACTACGTTAGTTGATTCAACCACTTGCGCGTTGCAACTATGAATACCATCTTCAAATAGAGAGGTTTCACCGAACACATGGCCGTCGGTGAGCACGTCGATAACCGCTTCATCCCCTTCTAATGTCTCGCGAAATAGCTTCACCCAACCGGATGCGATAATGTAAAAATTATCGGCCTCATCATCCTGCATGAAAAGCATTTGCCCCTTCGGCATACTGCGAATCGTCGCCACCGAAAGAATTTCATCTATCGCATCGCGTGATATATCAGCAAACAATGCAGCTTCGCTAACGGCATGCGCAACGAGTTGAGCGCTGGGGGTTTTATGCAGACGGGACACCATTCTAAAACCATACTACACATGGGTAATTTCGCAAGTGCAAAGCAGGATTGACTATTATCAAGGTTGTGGGCTATTCCAAGGCGTAAGGTGAGGCAATGGAAAGTATCTTTGCACATTGTTCCGCGTTTTTTGCAACCACAGAAGGACCACTGGTTGTGAGCGTGTTGATTGCCGGGCTGGTCGCCAGCCTGAGCCATTGCAGCGTGATGTGTGGCCCCGTGATGGCCGCGCAGATGCTACAAACCGGCGGCCGTGCGCGCCCTTGGCTACGCACCCTACTCTATCAATTAGGGCGAATTAGCACTTATGCAATGCTAGGCGTTATCGTCTTTTTCTCCGCGCAATGGATATTCTCTGGCGCGATGCAAGAGGCAGGGAAAATAGCCCTACTCATCGCCGGTGTCGTGTTTATCGTGAGCGCCTTGCGCCCGCACAACACCCATAAAAACTGCCAACATAAAAAAGCAAGTCCTGCACTGTCTCACGTACAACTCTATCTGCGCGGCGCGCTGATGGGCTTTATGCCCTGCGGCTTGACCCTCGCGCTGCTGATTATGGTCGCCACCTTGCCGAGCGTCTGGCATGCGGCGTCTATCATGATACTGTTTGGCATTGCCACCAGCCCAGCGCTCAGCGCTGCTGCATGGGGCATGCTCCAGTTGGACCGACTATACCCGAAACATAAACACGCCTTCGCACGTGGAATGATTGGCCTGAATGGCCTATTTTTATGCGCGATTGGTAGCAATGTCATTTCTTTGAGTTAGGAGAGAAAAGGAACCGCCATGACTACAACCACCCACCCCCAATATAACGACGAGCTGATAAAGCTCTTCACCATCGCGACTGTCTTTTGGGGCATCGCGGGCTTTGCCGTTGGCGTGCTGATTGCGCTGCAAATGGCGTTCCCTGAACTCAACTTCGAGCCTTACTTCACCTTTGGCCGCTTGCGCCCGCTACACACCTCGGCGGTGATTTTCGCCTTTGGTGGTAACGCCCTGCTCGGCACCAGCTACTACGTCGTGCAGCGCACTTGTAAAGTACGCCTATGGAACGACAAGCTCGCCTCCTTCACTTTCTGGGGCTACCAAGCCTTCATCTTGATGGCAGGCGTGGGTTACCTTGCGGGCTATACGCAAGGGAAAGAATATGCCGAACCAGAATGGTGGGCCGATTTGTGGCTGACCATCGTATGGGTGTGCTACCTGCTGGTGTTCTTGATGACCGTCATCAAGCGCAAAGAGCCGCACCTCTATGTGGCAAACTGGTTCTATCTCGCTTTCATCATCACCGTGGCTATCCTGCATTTGGGTAACGGTGTAGCGCTGCCATTGGATGTGGCGTCTAGCAAGTCCTACCCTTTCTGGGCGGGCGTGCAATCGGCGATGATCCAGTGGTGGTACGGCCATAACGCGGTAGGCTTCTTCCTGACCGCTGGCTTCCTCGGCATGATGTATTACTTCGTACCAAAACGTGCAGAACGTCCGGTCTATTCGTACCGCCTGTCTATCCTGCACTTCTGGTCGCTGATCTTCATCTATATGTGGGCGGGCCCGCACCACCTGCATTACACCGCGCTGCCAGACTGGGCGCAAACCCTCGGCATGACCTTCTCTATCATGCTGTGGATGCCAAGCTGGGGCGGTATGATCAACGGGATGATGACGCTCTCTGGCGCATGGCACAAGCTGCGCGAAGACCCTGTGCTGCGCTTCATGATCGTGTCTATTTCCTTCTATGGTATGTCTACGTTTGAAGGCCCGCTTATGTCTATCAAAGCGGTGAACTCGCTGAGTCACTACACAGACTGGACCATTGGTCACGTGCATTCCGGTGCGCTTGGCTGGGTAGCGTTCATCACCTTTGGTGCGCTCTACTACCTCGTGCCACGCCTGTGGAACCAACGCCTCTACTCAATGCGTCTGGTGAACCTGCATCTGTGGATCGCGACTATCGGTATCGTTGTCTATATCTGCGCGATGTGGGTGAGCGGTATCATGCAAGGGCTGATGTGGCGTGATTATGATGATATGGGCTTCCTCAATTACAGTTTCGTAGAAACCGTGATGGCGATGCACCCCTTCTATGTGATTCGTGCTCTGGGCGGACTGCTGTTCCTCTCTGGCGCACTGATTATGGTCTATAACTTCCGCATGACCGTTCTCGGCAAACGCCGCGACGAGCCGGAATATGAAACTGCTCTCAATAATGGCTGGAAAGGAGAACTGGCACATGCTTAAGCATCACGACAAACTGGAGCGTAACTCCATCTTAATGTTGCTCTTGGTGATTGTGGTTGTCTCTATTGGCGGCCTCGTCGAGATTGTCCCTCTCTTCCGCAAGGACACGACCATCGAGCCTGTGAGCGGCGTTCGCCCATACACCCCGCTCGAACTTGCCGGATACGACATCTATATTCGCGAGGGTTGCTACACGTGTCACAGCCAGCAGATTCGTCCGCTGCGTGACGAGGTGGAGCGCTATGGCCATTACTCTCTCGCTGCGGAGAGCATGTATGACCACCCGTTCCAATGGGGCTCTAAACGTACCGGTCCGGATATCGCACGTGTAGGCGGAAAATATTCCGACGATTGGCATGTGGCGCATATGAACAATCCGCGTGATGTCGTGCCAGAATCAATTATGCCTGCCTATTCGCATCTGGCGAAGCGCGGCGTGAATCTGAACGATATCGACAAGCACCTTTCTACGCTTGCAGCGCTTGGTGTGCCTTACACCGAAGAAATGCAAGCCAATGCCTATAAAGACGCGAAGGCGCAATTGCTGCCAGATAGCGCTGCAGCCGATGGCCTGCGTGAGCGTTATGGCGACAAGGTGAATGTCCGCCAGTTTGATGGCGACCCTGCCATGGTTTCTGAGCTGGATGCACTGATTGCGTATCTGCAAGTGCTCGGCACTATGGTCGAACTCACCGACTACAACCCCGATGTGCCAAGCGCACAAGGAGGTGAAGAATGAGTTGGTTCGCAGATCAAGCGCCTATGATTGGCCTGTTATTCTTCTTCGGCTTTTTCACGGTGATGGCACTCTGGGTCTATACCCCCGCGCGCCGCGCCAAACTGGAAAGCCACGGCGAAATTCCACTGAACGACGAGGTTCACAATGACCGATAATCACACCCCCGAAAAAGATGAAATCTCTGGTGTGGAAACCACTGGCCACGAATGGGATGGCATCAAAGAGCTCAACAACCCTGCCCCACGCTGGTGGCTGTGGGTCTTCTATGCCTGTATCGTATGGTCGATTGGCTATTGGGTCATTTACCCCGCATGGCCAACCCTCTCTGGCGAGGGCCATCGCGGCGGCACTGTTGGTGCGGCGGAATGGACGCAATACACCAAGCTCGAAAAAGAGCAGGCGGAAATTAAAGCGCGCCGCGACGAATATGCAGGCCGCTTCCACGAGGCATCGCTCGAAGAAATCAGCAATGACCCTGAGCTCTATGCGTTTGCACTCGCAGGCGGCAAAGCCGCGTTTAAGGACAATTGCGCGACCTGTCACGGCACAGGCGGTGCGGGTGGCCCTGGCTATCCTAACCTGAACGACGATGACTGGATTTGGGGCGGTACGCTGGAGGATATTCAAGCCACCATCATGCACGGTATTCGCCACGAAGCGGATGATGACACCCGCATCAGCGCGATGCCTGCCTATAGCGGCATGCTGAGCCATCACGAGATCGCTTCCGTTGCCGCTTATGTCGAAGGGCTCGAAGGAAGCACCGGCATGACTGGTGAAGAAAGCGACGAAGCAATCGCCGCCATGCCGGAAGGCCAACGCGTCTTTGCGGAGCAGTGCGCAGCGTGTCACGGCGTCGATGGTCGCGGTATCCGCGAGATGGGTGCGCCCAACCTCGCCGATGCGATTTGGCTGAAAAGCGATGGCCATAAAGAGGCTATCATGTCGCAAATCAGCAACCCCAAGCATGGCGTGATGCCAGCATGGGTGGACCGTTTGGATGCAGACACGATTCGCCAGCTCACCATCTATGTGCACAGCCTTGGCGGTGGGGAGTAATGCATCATGAGCGACAGCGCCCCGATACAATTCTTCGCTAAGGAGAAAAAGGTCACCCCTAGACGTATCAAGGGGCGCTATCGCAGCATTAAATGGTGGATCATGGCGGTCACGCTGGGTATCTATTACCTCGCGCCGTTCCTCCGCTGGGACCGTGGGCCAAACGCCCCCGACCAAGCCATCCTCATCGACATGCCCGCGCGCCGCGCCTATTTCTTCTTCATCGAAATCTGGCCGCAAGAAGTCTATTACCTCACCGGTATTTTGATTCTCGCAGCGGTGGTGCTGTTCTTCATCACGTCACTACTGGGTCGTGTTTGGTGTGGCTATCTCTGCTTCCAAACCGTATGGACGGATTTGTTCGTGCTCGTCGAGCGCCTCGTGCAGGGCGACCGAAATGCCCGCCAAAAACTCGACACCCAGCGCTGGGGAATCGAAAAGCTCTATAAGAAAGGGCTCACCCATTTTCTCTGGCTGGTGATTGGGGTCTGCACCGGTGGTGCATGGGTCTTCTATTTTAACGACGCCCCCACCCTCGTTGAACATATTATACATGGCGATGTGCCAACCAATGTGCTGGGCTGGGTCGCTGCCCTCACCCTCACCACCTACATCATGGCTGGATTCGCACGCCAGCAGGTCTGCAAATATATGTGCCCTTATGCGCGCTTCCAATCGGCCATGTTCGACCGCGATACGCTCATCATCACCTATGACGAGAAGCGCGGCGAAGAACGCGGCAAACTCAAAACCCGTGAACAAAACCCCGAGCAAGGCGACTGTATCGATTGTTCGCTCTGCGTGCAGGTCTGCCCTGTCGGCATCGATATTCGCGACGGGCTGCAATATGAATGTATTGCCTGCGGCCTCTGCGTGGATGCGTGTAACAGCGTAATGGAGAAAGTGGATCTGCCGAAGGGCCTCATTCGCTATGACACCACCACCAACCAAGAAGCACGCGATGCGGGCAAGCCAGTGGCGGGCGCATGGGCGCATATACTCCGCCTGCGCACCTTCTATTATATCGCCATTATGTGCATTGTCGGCGGGGTGATGCTCTATAGCCTCATCAACCGATCATCACTGGAGCTGCACGTGCTGCATGACCGTAACCCGCTGTTCGTTACCCTCTCTAGCGGCGACATTCGCAACGGCTACGACATCAAAATTCTCAACAAGACCCATGACGACCAAACCTATCGCCTGAGCCTGGAGGGCATCACGCCCGAAGCCATCGTAGCGCAAGGTGCAGGTGAGATTGATATTGAAAACCTCCCCGTTTTCGCCGACAGTGTGGGGCATTTCCGCCTCTTCGTAACGGCAGAAAAACAAACCGAAGCGCGTAGTGAAATCACCTTCACTATCGAGAATATGACCACCGGAGAACGCAATGAAACCGACAGTATCTTCGTCAGCGCCAAGCAGTGACAAAGCGCCCCTGCGCGACCGCATCATTCCGTGGTATTTCGTGATGGCCTTTGCCGTCGTCTTCGCGGTGAATGCGTTTTTCATTTACATGGCTACCCAGACCCACACCGGCGTAGTGACCGAAAACGCCTATGAGAAAGGCCTCGCCTATAACGACATGCTCGAAAAAGCCCACGCGCAAGAGGCACTCGGTTGGCAAAGCAGCATCACCTTCCAAAAGGGCAGTCTCATTGTCACGCTGAGTGATGAAAACGGCGCAAAGCTTGAAGATGCCAGCGTGACGGCCTATCTAAAGAACGCAACCCACGACACCACTAGCTATGAGCGGGCACTCAACGATACGCAGCAAGGCACTTACGCTGCCGATGTGAGCGACATCCCCGCGGGCAAATGGTTCGTAACCATTGAGGCATTATGGCAGGACAAGCCCTACCAAAAGAGCGTGACGATGCATCTGCCCTAGCAGATGACGATGCCTCCCCTACGCCGCATTTCACCCCCTACGCCACCGAGCATGAGGATGGCTGGCAGCTTTATATGCAGGTCGAGGGCATCCATTGCGCGCGCTGCATCCATGCGATTGAATCCACGTTAGACGGAATAGACGACGTCACCTTCGCGCGCGTCAATATGAGCACCAAACGCCTGCTCGTGCGCTGGAAGGGCGAACAAGCACTCGCCGAAACACTGGCGCAAAAAGTCGCCGCACTGAATTACCCCGTCTCCCCGTTCCATCAGAACCGCGATGGCGAATCCAGCGCGGAGGACAAGAAGCTGCTGCGCTGCATGGCTGTCGCAGGCTTTGGTATGGGCAATATTATGCTGCTCTCCGTTGCGCTGTGGAGTAGCAGCCAAGAGATTATGGGCCTTGCCACACGCGATGCGTTCCATTGGCTCTCCGCGCTCATCGCCATCCCCACCATTGCCTATGCGGGGCGTCCGTTCTTTCAGTCTGCCATCGCTGCGCTGCGCGCAGGAAAAACCAACATGGATGTGCCTATCTCTCTCGCATTGCTGCTCGCCACAGGCATGAGCCTGCATGAGACGGCCTATAGCGGTGAGCACGCCTATTTTGATTCAGCCGTGATGCTGCTGTTCTTTTTGCTCATCGGCCGCTGGCTGGATGCCCGCGCCCGCGGCAAAGCGAGCGAAAGCGCCGAGACGTTGCTGCAACAATTGCACGGCACGGCCACCGTGATTCAAGCCGATGGCAGCCGCAAAACCATCCGCATTGATGAGCTGCGCGAAGGGATGGAAGTGTTCATCGCGACAGGAGAAAAAATCCCCACCGATATTGAAATTACCGACGGCGAGTCACAGCTCGATACCAGCCTCGTGACGGGCGAAAGTGCCCCGCGCGATGTCGCAGTAGGCGATACGGCATTCGGTGGCACTATCAATCTGGCTGCACCGCTGCGCGGCACGGTGCTGAAAGCCAGTGAAGATAGCCTGCTCGCTGATATTGTACGGCTGATGGAACAAGCCGAGCAAGGCCGCGCCAACTATGTGCGCCTCGCGGACAAGGCCGCACGCCTTTATACACCTGTGGTGCATAGCCTCGCGCTCTGCGCCTTTCTGGGTTGGTATGTTATTGGCGGTGTGGAATGGCAACAGGCGTTGCTCATCGCCATCACCACTCTTATTATCACCTGCCCTTGCGCGCTCGCCCTTGCCGTTCCCGTCGTGCAGGTGCTCGCCAGCAGTTGGCTGATGAAGCGCGGCATACTCATCAAAAGCGGCGACGCGCTGGAGCGCCTCTCGCGCATGGATACACTCGTGCTGGATAAAACCGGCACGCTCACCGAAAGCGACTTGACCCTACGAGAATCGAATGCGGATAAAGCATCGCTCGCCATCGCGCTAGCTTTGGCCGAACGCAGCCATCACCCACTCGCCAAAGCCTTATGCGCGGCGAGCAATAGCCCTGCCTCCAACGAGGTGAGCGACATTAAAGAAGAATCCGCCATGGGCATGCATGGCACCTATAAAGGCCAAGCGGTGCGCTTAGGCCGCGCAAGCTGGTGCGGGGCCGAGAGCAACCACGAAGATGGCTACGCAGAGCTATGGCTTAAAATAGGCGATGCCCCTGCCACACGCTTTGCCTTTGGCGACACAATGCGCGCAGATGCCGCAGACGTCATCCGCTCCTTCAAAGGCAAGGGCGTACAAAGCACCATCCTCTCAGGTGACCGCGAAGCCGCCGTGATTCGCCTCGCCGAACAAGTGGGCATTGATACAGCGAAGGCCGCGCTCATGCCTGCTAAAAAAGCCGATTACATCCAGCAACTGCGCGACGCTGGCAAACACGTCGCGATGATTGGCGATGGCCTCAACGACGCCCCTGCGCTGCGTCAGGCCGATGTGTCCCTCTCCCCTTCCAGCGGGATGGACATCACCCAGAACAGCGCCGATATGGTCTTCCAAGGCAAGCTACTTGCGCCTGTGTGGATGGCGTGGAACATGGCGCGCTACAGCACGCACCTCGTGAAGCAAAATTTTGCGCTGGCAATCCTCTACAACATGATTGCCATCCCGATTGCGCTCGCAGGCTATGTCACGCCGCTCATTGCTGCGATTGCCATGTCTGGCTCGTCGCTCTTGGTGGTGGCAAATGCGCTACGGATTAACACGAACCACAGCTGGGGGAACTAAACCTATGGGTGTATTGCTCTATCTTATTCCACTGGCGATTCTTCTTGGCTTAATCGCACTCTGCGCCTTCTTCTGGACCGTTAAATCTGGCCAATATGATGACCTTGAAGGAGCAGCACACCGGATTCTTATAGATGATGAGGATGAAATATCACCTCGCGATTGACTTATATCAATGGCTTTAGCATAGGTTAAGTGTACTCGTTGGTCCAAGTGCTAAGCATCATATAAGGAGAGAACTATGAAAAAAGCTTTATTACCGCTTGCTGCGCTGATGGTCAGCTCAGCTCTTGCAACCCCTGCGTTAGCGGGAGAATCCGTTGAAGGAAAGTCATGGGACGCAAAAGAACGTTTTATGATTCGTGCCCGTGCAATTGGCGTATTGCCAGCTGAAGACAGCACAACGAGTATTGGCGGCGAGATTCAAGCCGAAGATGCGTACGTGCCTGAAGTCGACTTCACCTACTTCTTCTCAGACAATATTGCTATGGAGCTGATTGCAGCTACCGCACAGCATGAAATGGAAGCGTCTAACACAGGCTTGGGTAACCTTGACTTGGGTGACGTGTGGATTTTGCCACCCACCTTGACACTGCAATACCACTTCAACCCACATGGACAAGTGCGTCCCTATGTTGGTGCAGGTGTTAACTATATCTATTTCTACAATGCAGACCCAGGTCAGTTTAGCGGTGTAGATTACCAAAGCGGCTTTGGCTACGCAGCACAAGCCGGTGTAGACTATGCGCTGGATGAGCATTGGGCACTGAACGCCGATGTGAAAAAAGTGTGGCACAAAGTCGATGCCAAAGTGAATGGCGGCGCTGTAACAGCGGACGTAGATCTAGACCCATGGATTGTGGGTCTCGGTATCGGTTACCGTTTCTAATTTTAGACTCTGACAAGAGAACTTGGGAGGGGCGCGCTTGCGCCCCTTTCTTTTTACCAGCGATGCAGGCGGGCTTTAAAGCCTACAAAACAAAAACCGCTATTGTAAATATCCGGCACACAGGCTGCGTAGGTGCCAAAACGGCCATAGCTAGCCTCAATAAAGGGATAGGCAACCGGCACATACGAAGACTTCCCACGGTCTTCGCTCGCATTCGGGTAGCCGTTTTGCGTCCCCGCAAAGCCACCAATTGCAAACTCCCAATCGCGCTTATAACGCCATTTATGTTTGAGAGCGCCACCGAAAATACCCGTATCATTATCTAGGCTATTCTTCATATATTGGCCAATGGCGCTCACATAGAAGCCCTTCCATTGGCGCCCCAACTTCGCCCAGCCTTTGCTGAGAGACGTCTCATATTCCAAACCGAAGTTATTATGCACTTCGTTATAATCTTGGTTCCCTGCGCGGCTCTCAAAATGCTTACTAAAGCCCCCCGCATGTAGGTAGAGCGAGTCTTCGGCCTGCGCAGAAGAGGCGGTGCCAATCAGAGCCATAGTGAGTGCGAGTGAGATTTTCTTCATGAGCAAGACCTTACAGAACAAAAATCTTCTGGCAATGGCTTTCTGCCCGTGCGAGAAATCTGTGTATGAATCAAAGCGTCAAGACCATCCGCCGCCGTGCGGTCTTCTATATCAGCGGGTTTGACCCTCGTGGCGCCCGCCATTACCACACGCTCTATAAAGAAGAATCCGCCAAGCAGACCGCCATCAACGGCATGAAGCTGGAGGTCGGCCCACGCCAAAAGCTGCAAGAGCACATCCACCATTGGACGGTGAACTCCGAAGAAACCCATACCGATTACCACGTGCTCGGCTGGGATGATTTGGTACGCAACCACTGGATTAGCAAGCCACTCACCCTCGCATGGCGTAGCCTTCAAGCCTATTGGCATGTCATCGTCACGGGTGCGCTTTGGCGTGCAGGCCAAGTGAATATGGCGCCGATGCTCACCTATCTCTATCCACTGGCTCTCATGCTGTTGCTTGCACTTGTGAGCTATATCACTGGGGGAATCGTTGCAGGGCTGCTGCCCGCTCCCTTTGCCATTCTCACTTGGTTGTTAAAAATAGGGATTGCTGCAGGCTGTTTCGCCGTGGGTATGCGCCTCATGGAAAAGCTGCATGTCTATTGGCTGCTTCGCATTTTCTGCTTTGGTAGCGGACAAGCAAAGGCACATTTAAGCGAGAGTGTCGAACGTACCGATTATTTTGCCGATTTTATCGCCACAAAATTGCATACCGAATCCTACGATGAAATCTTATTGATTGGTCATAGCGTCGGCACAATCCTGCTCCCCATGATGGGCGAAAAGCTACTCACAGATCACCCAGATCTATTAGAAAAGCCCATCACCTTCATTACGCTTGGGCAATGCGTGCCGCTGGTAAGCTTCATGCCCGAAAGCGAGCCATGCCGCAAGGCGCTGCGCTTTATGGCGCGTCAGCCGTTACAATGGCTCGACCTCGCCGCTCCACCGGATGGCGTGTCCTTCTCGCTCACCGGCCCCTTCAAAGAAATCTGCGAGCCCGGCGCACTCAAACTGCGCTGCGCCTCGCCGCGCTTTCATAGCCTGCTGGATATGAGCACCTATAACCGCATCAAGCGCAACAAGTTCCGCATGCATTTTCAATATCTCATGGCCGGCGACAAAGCGGGGAAATACGATTACTTCCTGCTCACCGCTGGCGACCAACCTCTCGTGCTAAAAGACGATGTCCGACTTTGAACCCTTCATCCCGCCCTACCCCAAGCCGGTCGATAAGTTCTCGCTCATCGGGCGATTACTGAGCGGCTGGAAGAGCTGCCTGCACATACTCTCCGAACGCAGCTATAGCATGTATATGGGCGAGGTATGGCTGCCGAAAATCAAAGTCTATATTGTGAATCAGCGCGAGCTGGTGAAGCGCGTGCTCAAAACCGATGCAGAGATTTTCCCCAAAATCCGCGCGCAGCATGAGGTGCTTTTGCCGCTGCTGGGTGACAGCATCTTCACCACCAATGGCGCGCAATGGAAACGCCAGCGCGAGATGATGAACCCCGCTTTTACGCACACGCGCTTGCAGAAAGTCTTCCCGCTCATGCAGGGCGCGATTGACGAGATGCTCGCACGCATGGACGCGCTTGATACCAGCACGCCATTTTGCATTGATGAAGAGATGACCCATGTGGCGGCCGACGTCATTTTCCGCACCATCCTTTCGCACCCAATAAACCAACAGGATGCGCAAGAAATTTACGCGGCCTTCAAGTCCTTCCAAGACGATGCGCAGAAGATTATCATCTTGCGTGGCTATGGTATCCCCAGCGGATTTTGGCGTCGCCGCAGCGAGCGTTCCGCCGCAAAAATCCGTGGCAAACTTGCGCCACTGATCAAAGCCCGCCACGACGCGATGCGCGCCAAAGGCAGCACCGGGCACGAAGATATTCTCGAAACGCTCATGCAGGCGCAAGACCCAAACACGGGCGAACCGTTTGGCTATGAAGAGCTGGTGGACCATGTCTCCATGCTGTTCCTCGCAGGGCATGAAACCTCGGCCACCGCGCTCACATGGGCGCTGTATCTGATAGCGAGTTGCCCGCACACCCAAGCAAAGCTGCAGGAAGAAGTGGATAGCGTGCTGCGTGATAGCGCGATTGATTTTGAAGATGTGCGCAAGCTCACTTTCACCAAACATATCTTCCAAGAAGCGCTCCGCCTCTACCCGCCCGTCGCTTTCTTCACGCGTGAATCGACGGAACCGGTATGTATGCGCAATAAGAACATTAAAGAAGGCGATTTGGTGGTCATCTCGCCATGGCTCATCCAGCGCCACCGCAAGCAATGGGATCAGCCGGACGCCTTCTGCCCCGCCCGCTTCGCCGACCCTGCGGCGAAAGAATCGATTAGCGAATCCTACTTCCCCTTCGGCGGCGGCCCGCGCATCTGCATCGGCGCTGGCTTTGCGACACAAGAGGCCGTGATGGTCCTCGCCCTCCTTGCCAAGCGCTACCATTTCTCCGTCCCCAAAGGCCATGTGCCAGAGCCCGTCGCACGCGTAACGCTGCGGCCAAAGAACGGGGTGATGCTCAACCTACTGCGTAGGTAGTTTGTACACTCGCTGCGCTCGCTATTTCGCTCCGCTCGGGCGCTGCGCGGCGCTTCGGCCTTACGGCCTACGGGTCGCTGCCTGCGGACAGCTCCCACTCGTTCCCATGATAAGTTCTTAAAGGAGAGTTACAGAACCGACATGGAAAAGAACGCGGTCAGAAGACCGCGCCTTTAGTCGTGCGAAGCACGTTAGGCTCATTGCGTAGGCCAGTAGGCCGAAGCAGGAGCAATAGCGAGCGCAGCGAGTGTACAGTTTCTGCTTTCTGGCACCTCTCTCCTCTCACTACTCTCGCCCTGTAACCTATCACAGGAGCGGAATATGACCACCACCCCCCACATGGATGTGACCTTGCTGGAAGCATCGCAATCGCAAAAAGAAGTAACCGTGAATGAGGCACTCTATCGACTGGATGCACTCCTCAATTGCGGCGCTAAGGATAAAGACCTCGCCACCCCCCCTGCAAGCCCAAGCGAGGGCGATGTGTATATTGTCGCCGCCAGCGCTACGGATGATTGGGCAGGCGAAGACGGAAATATCGCCTATTTCGAACAAATCTGGCGCTTTGTTACTCCGCTCGAAGGCATGACCTTATGGGTAAATGACGAAGATATGCTCTATGTCTATGATGGAAGTGACTGGCGCTTTGCCGCGCCTTCTCCCTACGAAGAAGGCACGTTTACGGCGCGCTTTGGCGCCATTGCTCCAACCTACACCTCCCGCCGCGGCGATTACACGCGCATAGGCAATATGGTCTTTGCAGAAATTGAGCTTAATATCGCGAGCCTAAACACCAGCGACACAGATGAAAACAACATCACCGACCTCCCATATCCCGTTGGGAATGATGGCTTTATTGTCGGAAGCATAGATATAGACCAATCCACGCTGCTCAGCACCAGCACGGGCACAATCGTGCGTATAGAGACCTACCCAGGTAATGGAGCGCTGCTTCAACTCAAAGACGAGACAGGAGCTCCCTACAGCTATGATAGCGGCTTATTTAACAGCTCTGGCCTGCTCTACCTCACAATCCAATATAGGATATAATCCATTTTTCAGTTGTTTCGCGCGAGGGGGCTTTGATATAGAGGGGGGCAATAACAAGCCGACAGGTGAGTAATGCCCGCACAGAAAACCATGAGCCCCCTCTCAAAGGCCGCAATGATTGCGATGCTCTTTGCCGTGAGCGCGTGCGCAGACGTTTCAGATAGCGCGACCCCAGAAGCAGACGCGGAAGGCAAAGAGCCGAGCAGTTTTCATGCGATCCTCAACGATATGAAAGTCGGCGGCGATGCCGATTACAGCGAATATCACTTTACCTTGCTCAACAAATACCGTGCCGGATCTGGGCGCATCTGCGCCAATTTGCGCGTAAAAGACAAAGAAGGCGACACACAAGAGCGACTAGCTTGCCGTGAGCCAAACAACCCAGAATCATGGGAATGGGTAAAGGGGTGGTAACATGAAAAAACTCGTACTCGCAGCCTGCCTATCTTTTTGCTTCACACCCGCAGCGCATGCCGCCAATGTAGGCATGGCCGCCGCTGCGGTTGAGAATCTCAGAGGCGGTTACACCACCCAGCCACAACTGCAAATGCAGAATGCAGCGCTGCCGGACACGGCCGAAATGCCGCAAGATTTCTCCATCATTAATAAAGACGAATTGCAGCCTTTTGGTGCAAGTTTGTTCCATGGACAATTCGCGGCTGACCAGCGCCTGAGCATGAATCCAGATTATAAAATTCAATCTGGCGACCGTATCAGCATTGGTCTATGGGGCGCAGAAGAAATTAACAACACCGCCATCTACGAAGTGGATACCAGCGGCAATATCTTTGTGCCGAATGTCGGCCCTATCAGCGTGTCTGGCCTGAAATACCGCGACCTGAACAATGTGGTTACGCGTCGTGTGCGCAGCCTGTATCAGTCTTCGGTGCAGGTCTACACGCAGCTCAACACAACACAGCCTGTGTCTGTGTTCGTCACAGGTGCGGTGACCAACCCAGGTAGTTATGCAGGCAGCAGCTCGGATAGCGTTCTGCATTACCTTGACCGTGCAAACGGTGTGGACTTGGAACGCGGAAGCTTCCGCCGCATTGACGTAAAGCGCGACGAAGAGATCATTCGATCCATCGACCTTTACGAGTTCCTACTCAGCGGTGACTTGCCAAAATTGAATCTGCATCACCAAGATGTAATCGTGGTGCATCCGATTGGTTATAATGTGAGTGCAGAAGGCGCCATCCGTAACCCTGGCATGTTCGAGTTTAACGGCGAGTCCCTCTCGGGTGCTGAGCTGGTTCGCTATACCCAGCCAGAGCCAAACGTCACGCACGTATTGTTGCAACGTGAGCAAAACGGCAAGCGCGACGCAACCTATTACACGCTAGCGGAATTTGGTAGCATCACCCTAAAAGCCGGTGACGAAGTGAGCTTTGCTGCGCGCACCTTAGCCGATAGCATCACCATCCATATCGAAGGCGAGCATCTGGGCGACGAAGTGATGATTGTGCCCAAAGAGGCAACCCTTTCTAAAGTACTGGACCGCATTAAAGTAGACCCCAAATTCAGCCATCATGAAGCGGTTTACCTCAAACGCGAATCCGTAAAAAAACGCCAAGAAGAAGCGCTAGATGCGAGCCTTCGTCGCTTAGAAGATTCGGTGATGCAGGTAAACTCCACGACGGAATCCGAAGCAAACCTGCGCTTCCAAGAAGTGCAAATGCTGCAAGAATTCATCAAGCGTGCGCGCCTGATTGAACCAGAAGGCCGCGTGATTTTGAACGAAGCAAACAAGGACTCGCTACGTCTTGAGCATGGCGATGTGATTGTGATTCCAGAGCGTAATGACCTTATCCTCGTCAGCGGTGAAGTGCTGATGCCGCGTGCCGTATTGTTTGATCCGGATGAAGACGTGGATTACTACATCGAGACCGCTGGCGGATTTAATAGCCGCGCTGACGAAGGCGAGATTCTCATCCACCGCGCCAATGGTGCTTTGATCCGCGACTACTATGTGGATCTAGAGCCGGGGGACGAGTTGATTGTGCTGCCTGAAGTAAGCCTAAACGACCTGCAAGTTGCTAAAGATGTCGCAGATATCCTCTACAAGATTGCGATTGCGGCGGCAGTGCCCTTCTCGCTCGACTAAGCGTATGACGCGGGCTATCCTCTTCGCATGACCCGCTACAAACAGGCTGCACTTTTCTCTCTAGGAATGCGTGACATTCCTCACCTCGAAGCATTCCTACCCGAATGCGAAATGCTGCACCCCGTCGCGCAACAAAAAGAACCCGAACAGCCATGCGATGCTGTGCTCGGCTGGGGTCATAAACCTACCGCCGATGCTGCACGGGACTATGCTGCGAAAAACAACATTGCCTACCTCGCAGTCGAGGACGGATTTTTGCGCAGCTACGCACCGAGCGTCTGTGGCGAGCGGCCTCTCAGTTTGGTGGTAGATGACCTTGGCATCTATTACGACACGCGCACCCCCTCCCGCCTCGAGACGCTCACTGAGGCGTGTGAACTCTCCGATGAACAACAGGCGGAGACCGTGCGGTTCATGGATGAGTGGCGCACACGCAAACTCTCTAAATACAATGCCGCTCCCATGCATGACCTTGCTGTGCTAGGCATTGATACCAGCCGCGAATGCATCTTACTCATCGACCAGACCTTCAACGATGCCTCGGTTACCTGCTCAAGCGAGGGAGAAGAAGCCTTCGCAAAGATGGTTGCGACCGCGCGCGCGAACCACCCTGATGCGCTGCTCATCGTCAAAACCCATCCGGATGTAAGCATT
>CAYFFN010000007.1:0-23453 GCA_964342335.1 uncultured Azospirillaceae bacterium | reverse complement strand
CACGAGCCACTTCATCGCGCACAAATTCGGGCGTGATTTCATCCGGAATTTTCGCGCCGAATGGATTTGCCGCATGTTGGTTGTCAGCGCGCGCATGGTCTCTGCCTAACGCTTGCCACTCTGCTTTATATTGCTGGAGCTTCATATTCTCGCGGATGGCGATATATTCCATCTCTGGTGTAATAATCCCGCGCTTGGCATAGGCCATTTGCGTCACTGCTCCGCCGTCCTTCGCGCGCAAGGGCTGCTCCGGCACGTGCGGGAACTCCATCACTTCAATCTTTTGGTATTCCTTATAGCCGTTATCTTCTGGCTTGATGGCGCGGCCTTCATAGCGCTCTACGTCACCGCGAGACTCAATCCATTTCGCGCGCAGAGGCTGGAGGCCTTTGCGGATATCCACCTTCTGGCTGGAGTCTGTATAGGGGCCAGACGTGTCATAGACGGGCACGGGCGGCTCGCCCGCGCTTTGGCTCAGCGTAATCTCGCGCATTTGCACCTTCACCCCTTGCAGGCGCTCGCTGCCTTCCACGCCAATTTTGCGGGATGCGGGCAGCTCTCCAGTCGTGATAGAAAACTCGGCGTTAGCGGGGGTAGAAGTCATAAGAAACCTTTTTATTTTTGGTCGTGTTTTGATAGGACTGCACCATGGCAGCGAAGTTAACAAAAAGCAAGATAAGAGCGTTCCATTCTGAATTGCGGAAATGGTATGCGTCGCATGGTCGAAAAGACCTGCCATGGCGCAATACGGACGACCCGTATCCCATCTATATAAGCGAGGTGATGCTTCAGCAGACGCAGGTAAAAACCGTGCTGGAACGCTACTACTTCCCGTTCCTTGAACGCTTCCCCAGCCTCACGGCTTTGGCCGAGGCTCCAGAAGGGGATGTGCTAAAGCGTTGGGAAGGGCTTGGATATTATAATCGTGCGATAAATCTACATAAAGCCGCCAAGCAGGCACAGCCCAAACTACCTGATAGTGAAGAAGACCTAATCGCCCTGCCCGGCATTGGGAAGAACACGGCAAGGGCTGTGCTCGCCTTTGGCTTCCATAAGCCCGCTGCTATCCTAGAGGCGAATGTAAAGCGCGTGGTGCATCGCATCTTCGCGCTAGAAAAAGCCGATGACAAAACGATGTGGGAGTGCGCCGAGCGGCTACTCGATGCCGAGCATCCCTTCGATTATAATCAGGCCATGATGGATATCGGGGCGATGGTTTGCACCAAGACCAAGCCGGATTGCACCGCCTGCCCCGCAAGTGGCATGTGCCAAGGCAAGGCCGAGCCTGAGCGCTACCCCGCCCCTAAGCCCAAGAAGGCCGTGCCCACGCATAAACGCTTTTTGGTGATATGGGAGGATGAGAAAGGTCTCATCTTTTTGCCCAAGCGCGAGTCACGTCATTTGAATGGGCTACATGGCTTGCCACAATATGACAGCCGTGAGGAAATTGCACTAGAGGGCTATCAACCTGCGTCACTCACTACGCTGGGGAACATTGTGCATGTCTATAGCCATTACCGCTTGGAAGCGGAGGTGCTGCGCGCGCCCTACCCACACCGCTCCAACCAGCCAGACTGGATAGCAAAAAGGGCAATCACAAAGATTGCCCTTTCGAAAGCGGATCACAAAGCCTTAGCGCTTATTCAGAGCTAGTTTCTGGCTTTGCCTCAGCGGGTTTCGCTTCAGCCTTGGGCGCAGCAGGCTTCTTCGCTGCGGGCTTTTTGGCTGGAGCCTTCTTCGCCGTTGTCTTTTTAGCGGTCGTCGTTTTCTTCGCCGCTGGCTTCTTTTTCGCTGTAGAAGTGGTTTTCTTCGCCGGTGCTTTCTTTGCAGCGGCAGGCTTCTTTTCTGCCGTTCCTGATGCTTGTGTCTTGGCATTAGAAATTGCTACCGGCGCAGGCTCAGCAGGTGCTTTGGGCAAGCAAAGCGTCAGCCAAATATAACCCAAGATACCTGAGATGATTGAGCCACCCAGCACACCCACACGGGTTTCTACTTTCATCAAGTGGCTATCAAATGCGAGGCCACCGATGAACAAACTCATCGTGAAACCGATACCGGCGAGAATACAAACACCGTACATATCACGCCAGCGCACGCCTTTTGGCAGCTTAGCAAGCCCTGATTTAATCAGCACCCATGTCGCAGCAAAAATACCGATTTGCTTACCTACAATCAGGCCAAGGGCGATACCGATTGGCACGGGCTCTAACACGATATCCCATGTCATACCGTCGAGATTCACCCCTGCATTGGCAAAGGCAAAGACAGGCATGATTGCGAACGCTACCCAAAAATGCAGCGCATGCTCTAGCTTACGCAGCGGGGTATATCCCTCATCGGGTTTGCCACCTTTATGCGGAATCATAAAGCCGATAATCACACCGGCAATGGTCGCATGCACACCTGATTTAAGTACGGCGAGCCATACAAAAATACCGATGAAGATGTAGATAGAGGTGCGACGCACATTGAAGCTATTGAGGAGCAGCAGCAATGCCATACCCGCCATTGCAAACTCCAACGCCTTTACAGAAAGATCAGATGTATAGAAGAGCGCGATAATCACAATCGCCGCCAAGTCATCAATCACGGCTACAGCCATCAGAAAGACTTTCAGCGCCAGAGGCACGCGTTTTCCGAAGAGCGAAAGCACACCAAGTGCGAAGGCAATATCCGTTGCAGCAGGAATCGCCCAACCTTTTTCCGCAGCCGTGTCTTGGTTGAAATACATAAAGATAAGCGCAGGCAGCACTACACCACCCGCAGCGGCCACTATAGGCAGTACCGCTTGGTCAAAGCTGGAGAGCTCTCCCTCCATAAACTCGCGTTTAATCTCCAAACCAATGAGCAGGAAGAACACCGCCATCAATCCATCGTTGATGAAGTGCAGCATGTTTTTATCGAAACCGAAACCACCAATGGTCACGGTGATATAGGTGCTTAAGAATTCGTCATACACTGGGTAAAGCGTGCTGTTTGCGCATACCATCGCAAGCACTGCGGCAATCATGAGGACGATACCGCCCGATGATTCCATCTTAAAGAATTGGCGTAATGCAGTATATTGCATGTCGTTAGCAGCCATTGTAATCCCTCTTAGTCAATTTTGCTGTTGCACTATAAGCAACATCGTCCGCCTCGCAACCCATTTCGACAGCTCATGCGCAGCCATTGATTGACAGGCATATTTTCTCTCTTATCCTCTAAGGACAACAAGGAGGCTATTATGGCTACGAAAGAAAAAAGAACCGCGGCGACTCTTCCCGGCGCTCCCGCAAAACCCGAAATCAAGCAATACCGTCCATCTCCGAAAAAGCCGTTGAAGAACACGGCGAAGCTGATTATCGACAGCAAGAATGAGATTGATCTGCCAATCTACAAGGCGACCGAAGGCCCGTCGGTTTTGGATATTAGCTCCCTGTATAAAGACACTGGCTACTTCACCTATGACCCTGGCTTCCTTTCTACTGCTTCGTGTGATTCGCAAATCACCTATATTGATGGCGGCAAAGGTATCCTGCGCTACCGCGGCTACGATATTGACGAGCTAGCGAATAAGAGTAGCTATCCAGAAGTATGTTACCTCCTGCTCCATGGCGAACTGCCAAACAAAAAGCAGAAAGAATGGTTCGAATATAAAATGACACGCCACACGATGGTGCATGAGCAAATCCATTTCATGTTCCGTGGCTTCCCGCGCCGCGCGCACCCAATGGCCATTATGGTAGGTGCGGTAGCATCGCTCTCGGCTTTCTACCATGACAGCTTGGAGATTGCTGACCCAGAAGAACGTGAATTGGCTGCTTTCCGCGTTATCGCGAAGATGCCTACGCTGGCAGCGATGTGTTACAAGTACTCTATTGGTCAGCCATTCATCTACCCAGATAATGACCTGAGCATTGCTGAGAACTTCCTGTATATGATGTTTGGTACGCCATGTGAGGAATATGTGGTGAATCCGGTGCTGGCCGATGCGATTGATAAATTGTTCATCCTGCACGCAGACCATGAGCAAAACGCTTCGACCTCTACGGTGCGTCTTGCTGGTTCTTCAGGTGCCAACCCGTTCGCATGCATGGGTGCTGGTATCGCATCGCTTTGGGGCCCATCGCATGGTGGTGCTAACGAGGCGGTGATTCGTATGCTGATGGAAATCGGCCATGAGCGTAACATTCCGCACTTCATCAAGCGCGCGAAGGATAAGGATGATCCGTTCCGCCTGATGGGCTTTGGTCACCGTGTTTACAAAAACTACGACCCACGCGCCACCGTCCTGCGTAAAGCGTGTTACGACGTGCTTGAAGAGCTAGGTCAAGCGGATGAGCCATTGCTGAAAATCGCGATGAAACTTGAGAAAATCGCGCTGGAAGACGAATATTTCGTGAAGCGCAAACTCTACCCCAACGTGGATTTCTATTCTGGCATCATCTACCGTGCCCTCGGCATCCCAACCTCACTCTTTACAGTGATGTTTGCGGTGGGCCGTGCGGCTGGCTGGATGGCCCAGTGGAAAGAAATGATCGAGGACCCAGAGATGAAGATTGGCCGCCCGCGCCAGCTCTTCAACGGGCCAAAACCTCGCAAATACGCGCCTGTAAGCAAACGCAAATAACAGGCCGTCTGCTAAAAATGAGAAAGGGAGCCATCTGGCTCCCTTTTTTGTCATCATATTGACATAATTTTTGGTGTATAATGGCGAATGCACAAAAATAAAATCTATATCGCCGCAACGGGCGGAACGATTGATTCCTACTATGATTCGCACAAGCCTGCGCCTTACGAAGTACCGTTAGATGGCCATACGGAAATCCCACAAGCGATGAACCTACTAGGCATCAAAGACTATGGCTTTAAGCAATATGCCAATACGGACAGTAAATCCCTGCCCAAGAACACCATTCGCAAAATCATCGCGGATGCCATCAGCCGTGATTATGACAAGGTGATTATCACGATGGGTACGGACAGAATGCCCAACTGCGCCGAGTTTGCACAGCGCATCCTGCCACAATATGGCCACAAGGCGCAAAACGTCCGCATCGTATTTACTGGCGCCATGCAGCCCCTGCGCGATGAAAATAAAGACTTCTTCTCTGAGAGTGATGCCGTTAAAAATCTAAAATTCGCGTATGAAAATCTTCAGAATGAGAGCTTCAAAGGCGTTCGTGCGGCGATGCATGTGAACGGAAACCCGGAGATGGTACTCTGTGACCCCAAGCATCTCAAAAAGCGGGTGACCACAGATGGCGAAGGCCATGTGAAAAAGTCAGGATTTGAATATGACGCCGCTGCTGCAAAATCTTGCGAACAGCAGCGCCAAACCTATTCTCGGTAACTTACGAAATCAGCTTGAGGATATTATCCTGCAGGCGGTTGCTTTGGGCGAGCAGGCTGATGCTTGCTTGCTGCTGCACTTGCGCAGCGGCAGTTTCCGTTGAGGCG
The DNA here is from genome assembly GCA_964342335.1 of uncultured Azospirillaceae bacterium. GTDB lineage: Bacteria > Pseudomonadota > Alphaproteobacteria > Rickettsiales > UBA3002 > CAYFFN01. The sequence continues at coordinate 18,011 of CAYFFN010000007.1, read as the reverse complement.
GCTGCGATATCCGTATCCGCCAGCGTTGCACGTGCCGCTTCCTGATTCTGAATCGCCACATCCACATTGCTTGCGGCAAAGCCCAAGCGCTCTTGGAACGCCCCAACCTCTGCACGCTGCGAAATTACGTTATCAATCGCTGCGCCGACTGCTTCGAGTGCGGCAGACGCACCTGCACTACTCAGCAGGTCAAGCGATTGGCCGCCAAACAGAGCGGACGTGCTGGAATCGCTGATTCCCACTTCGATTGTGTCACTCGTGCTAGTGCCCAGCTGGAACACGGCTGGACTGTTGATTTGCACATCTGCGCTCGAAGCAGCGGCGTTAATCGTCAGTGTGGAACCTGTATTGGCCTCAATATCCAAGCTATCACCCGAAGCGATGAAGCTTGCATTCGCACCCAACGCACCGTTTGCGGCGGCAGCGAGGTTCTGCACTGTCTCTTCCGTATCCGCACCGACAGCAAAGTCCGTACCGGCGGTGAAGGTGGTGCCGTTAATATCAACCGTGTCACCATTTTGAATATCGTTAAACTCAAGCGACGTGCTTTGTGGGCCGCCCGGTTGGCCGAGCTGCACTACATCACCATTTTGTTGCAACGAGCCATCCAGCAAATTATTGCCATTAAAGCTGGTGCTGCCCGCGATGCGGTCAATCTCTGCCATCAGGCCTTGGAACTCGCTGTTGAGTCCTGCACGCGCGCCATCGCTCAATGAGCCATTCATCGCTTGTGTTGCCAGTGAGGCCGCACGCTCCAGCATACCACCAATATTCGAAAGGCCGCCCTCTGCCACCTGAAGGAAGCTGGAGGCTTGCGCGATATTGTTGGACGCAGCGCGAAGACTAGAGACTTCCGTCTGCAGTGAAGTCGCCACGGAAAGCGCCGCCACATCTTGCATCGCGCGGTTAATACGGTTGCCGGACGCGGTCATCTCCAACGATGCGCGCAGTCGCGACGAACTATTATTCAAATTCTGAGTAATTAATCCGGCTGTCGCCTGATTTAAGGTCGTTACCATTTGTCTAAGCTCCTTGCTCTTATTATCGTCCAGACTAAGTGTCTGGTGTTACGGTTTATCCTACCGTAAAAAGGTTAGCGATTGGTTAAGAGAAGGATTGCTTTTTAGCAATAAAAAACGCCTAACCCACATCACTATTTTTACATGGGAAGCTACATGCCAGTATTTGCAAGGCTACTTGCTTTGCGCAATTTACTCTCTATACATACTACAAATAACGATTTTTCTCAAGGGAGAAGCATATGCATCCGATCATCTGGCTCATTTCCACCGTATTTTGGCTCATAAATGTCGCACTTATTGTGTGGATAGTCTTGCGCCTGCTGATTCAGTTTGAAGTGGTGAACCGCTTTAATCCTTTTGTTTCAAAGACTAATATGGCACTCACGCGTCTGTTCGACCCAATCTTGCGCCCGATTCGCAATATTCTGCCAGATTTGGGCGGTATTGACCTCTCGCCGCTGGTGCTGCTACTCGGCCTTCAATTCATTGAAAGAACAATATTTTATTACGCTTAACTAAAGCGTTACTTAAAGACGACCGTCTTCGTGCCGTTAAGCAATACGCGGTGTTCGGTGTGATACTTCACCGCGCGGGCTAGCACGACACTCTCGATATCGCGTCCAATGGCCACCAACTCCTCAGGAGAGTTAGCATGGGTCACGCGCGCCACTTCTTGCTCGATAATGGGGCCTTCATCCAAGTCGTCCGTCACATAATGCGCCGTTGCACCGATAATCTTCACCCCGCGCTCATAGGCTTGGTGATACGGCTTTGCGCCCTTAAAACTTGGGAGGAACGAGTGGTGGATGTTAATCGCCCTGCCCGCCAGCTTCTTGCTCAACTCGGGGCTGAGAATCTGCATGTAGCGCGCAAGCACCACCAAATCGATATGGTGCTTCTGCACCAGCTCCCATACCTGCTTTTCTTGCTCGGCCTTGGTTTCTTTCGTCACGGGCAGGAAGTGATACGGGATGCCGTGCCACTCGACCATGCTGTGCATATCTTCGTGGTTTGAGACTACGCCCGCAATCTCGATAGGCAGCGAGCCTGTTTTGTAGCGGTGCATCAAATCGTTCAGGCAGTGGCCGTCTTTGGAGACCATCACCAGCACACGCTGGGTGCGCTCCGCATTCCAAATGTGCCAATTCATACTGAAACGCTGGCCAATCTGGCTGGCAAAACGGTCGGAAAGCTCATCTTTCTCGGGTGTTTTATCCCCTGTGCGGAAATCCATACGCATAAAGAAGCGGTTGGTCGAAGGGTCGCCAAATTGCGTCGATTCAATGATAAACCCGTCTTGATCAGCGATAAAAGTTGATACCGCGGCCACAATACCCGGCACGTCTTCACAAGAGATAGTAAGAATATAGCGTTTTTCTGTCATGAGCGGCTTTTAGCAGCCTCCCGCCTTCCCTGCAACTGCTAAGCGGTCACATCCTCGGGCAAGGTGCAACTTACTTTGGTTCCCACCCCTGGTGTGGACTCCAGCTCCACATAGCCGCCATGCAGCTCGATGAAGTTTTTCACGATGGAAAGCCCTAAGCCTGTGCCGGACTGCTGGCCAGTTGACGCGCCGCCACGGTAAAACTTCTCAAACACCAAGGCTTGCTGCGATGAGTCAATGCCCACGCCTTCATCTTCTACCCAAAAGCATATCTTTTGGTTCGCACCGGCCTTCACGCCAATCGTGACCACGCCATTACTATCCGCATATTTCACTGCGTTAATCAGCAGGTTAAACAGCACTTGCTTTAGGCGTGTGAGGTCTGCGGTCATTTTTAGTGCCGTTGGGTCTAACTGCTTTTGAATTCGGATATTACGGCGATTCGCCCGCTCTTGTACCAAACCAATCACCCCCTCCACCAGCTCAGGCACATCGAATCGGCTTGGCTTCAGTTCCAAATAGCCTGCCTCGATACTCGCCAAATCCAGCACGTTGCTGATGAGGTCGGACAGGTTAGAAGAAGATGTTTGAATCCCGCTAATATATTCACGTTGCTTCTCACTCAGCTCACCGGCATAGCCCGCATCGAGCATATCGGCAAAGCCTGCAATCGAGGTAAGCGGCGAGCGAAGCTCATAAGACATATTCGCCAAGAACTCTGTTTTGAGGCGGTCGGCGGCCTCCAATGCATCGTTCTTTTCACGCAGGGAACGCTCCACAACTGCGCTATCGGTTACATCGATAAAGGTGAGCAGGCTTCCGCCATCCGGCAGCGGCACGCACGCCCATTGAAGCACCTTGCCATCTGTGCGCTCGATTTTCCCCTCATGGGTTTGACGGCTTTGCACTTGACCAATAAAGACACTCTTGAAGCTATCCCATTTCTCCGTGAGGAAGAGATCGCGCGTTTCTTCCAGCACGTCATTGATGTGAATGTCACTCTCCGCGATATCCTCGCCCAACTTCCAGAAAGAGATAAACTCAGGGTTACACAGACGCATGCGCCCATTCTCACCAAACACGACGACGGCTTCGTGCAAATTGTCCAAGGTCTCGCGCTGCACGGCGATCAGCGTGTTGTAGGAACGCTCCAGCGCCAGACGGTCGGTCACGTCATCGAAGGAGAAGAGCACGCCACCCAATGCGTGGGGAATGGCAACCACGCGCAGGATTTTACCGTCGGGCAAGAAGAAGAACTCCTCTTGGGGCTCCAGCAAGTCATTAAATAGACTCAATTGCTGCTCTTTAAACGAAACGAAATTCACCTGCTCTGGCAGCTTGCGCTTATCACGTAGCGCATCTAGCACCTCATTTAGGCGCGGTTCGGAATCCAGAAACTCTTCGTCTAATTTCCACAGCCCGCTATAGGCATTGTTATAGAACTTGAGCCGCTTATCGCTCCCGAAGATGGCCATCGCACTGTTAGAGCTTTCCAAGAGTTCACGCTGCAAAGAGGTATGGCGTTTTAGCTCGCCCTTGACCTCTTCCACTTCGGTTATATCACGGGCATAGCCATAAACCGCGCCATCTTCTTTTGCTGGTAGCTCACGGATATTATAAAGGCGACGCTTGCCCGCCACGACGATATGGCGCTGCTCAAATTGCTCGGTTCCCGTATCCCACGCCTTTTTGGCGAGCTCGCGGTGCCCTTTAAAGAGCTCAATCTCGGCGAGGTCGACATCCTCTTGCTCAGCAATCTCGGCAAAGGCAAGGTTGCAGAAGGTGATGTTCATATGCTTATCGCGCACCCAAACAGGGTTGCGGGACATATTCACCACATTCGCATAGCGGCGTGCCTCGTCCTTTAATCCCTCCAGCATATGCTGGGTACGATTCAGCTCGTTGCTAATTTGCTTTGATTTATTGGCAATCCGGCAGGCTTTAACCGACACGAATAAGGCGCATGCCAAAAACACCCCAGAGAGCGCAGATAGCAGGACCAGAATCGTGACTGGGCTAAGCATAGATTAGTAGCGGTATGCGTCCGTTTTGAAGGGGCCATTCACATCCACGCCAATATAATCGGCTTGCTCTTGGCTTAGCTTGGTGAGCTTCACACCGATTTTGCCAAGGTGCAATGCCGCCACTTTCTCATCGAGATGTTTTGGCAGAACATAAACTTGGTTTTCGTAATTGCCGCTATTGTTCCAAAGCTCGATTTGCGCGAGCACTTGGTTGGTGAACGAGCAGCTCATCACAAAGCTTGGGTGACCCGTTGCACAACCCAGATTTACCAAACGGCCCTTCGCGAGTAGAATGATACGCTTGCCATCAGGAAACTCTACTTCGTCCACCTGCGGCTTCACTTCGTGCCACTGCATGTTGGAGAGCGCATCCACCTGAATCTCGTTATCGAAGTGGCCGATGTTACACACAATAGCGCGGTCTTTCATCTCACGCATATGGTCGAGCGTGATGATGTCTTTGTTACCCGTCGTGGTCACGAAGATATCCGCGCGGCTTGCTGCATCTTCCATTGTAGTAACTTCGAATCCTTCCATCGCGGCTTGCAGCGCGCAGATAGGATCAATCTCGGTCACGAGCACGCGAGTGCCTTGCGCTTGCAGCGCTTGGGCGCAGCCTTTGCCCACGTCGCCATAACCCGCCACACAGGCGACTTTACCTGCGAGCATCACGTCGGTTGCGCGTTTGATGCCGTCTGGCAGAGATTCTTTACAGCCATAAAGGTTATCGAATTTCGATTTGGTCACAGAATCGTTCACGTTGATGGCTGGCACTTTCAGTTGGCCTTTCTTTGCCATCTCGTAGAGGCGGTGTACGCCAGTTGTGGTTTCTTCCGAAACGCCTTTTACGTCTGCCAGCAACTCCGCATAGTCATCATGCATCATCTTGGTGAGGTCGCCGCCATCATCGAGAATCATGTTTGGCACCCAACCGTTCGGGCCTTTGATGGTCTGGTGGATACACCATTCATACTCTTCTTCCGTCTCGCCTTTCCATGCGAAGACCGGAATACCTGCTGCGGCAATTGCTGCGGCGGCTTGGTCTTGCGTAGAATAGATGTTGCACGAGCTCCAGCGGATCTCTGCACCCAAATCCACCAGCGTCTCAATCAGCACCGCGGTTTGGATAGTCATGTGCAGGCAGCCAACAATGCGCGCGCCCTTGAGTGGGAACTTGCCCGCATATTCTTCGCGCACCGCCATCAGGCCCGGCATTTCGGTTTCGGCAATCGTAATTTCGCGGCGGCCCCAATCGGCAAGCGAAATATCGGCAACTTTGTAATCAGTGAAATCGGTTTGTGTAGCGGGTGCGTTCATGGAAAACTCCTATTATTTTCCGTTGCGCTGAAGCTAGCCCTCGGGGGCTAAAATGCAAGCCGAATCTACAGTTTTGGATGTATCCTAACCATCGTCTGTGGATGGAGGTGCGGCAGGAGCTTCAACATCTCCTCTTTGGCAATGGCGATGCAGCCCTCCGTACCACGAAAATCAGGCTGGGCGAGATGGAAGAAAATCGCACTCCCCTTGCCGCTCACAGGCGATACATCGTTATACCCCATAGGGATGATGATGTCGTAAGCATTATCGTCGCGCCAGAGCTTTTCGTGACTGGGGTTAAACGGCAGCTTCACGGGCTTGTTATAGTCTGGGTGATGTGGCGCATCGCACCAGCCCATCTCCGGCGTAATCGCAATCACCTCAAGCCCCGTTTGTGGGCGCTCGACACGGTCGGGGCGATAATAGCAGCAACGCAGCGGGTATGCGCCAAGCGGGGTTTTATTATCCCCTTCCCGCTTATCATCGGAAAAGCCTGCCTTGCCAATGGCACATCGCACAGTAACCTCGCCGGCCTTTAACGTATCGGGTGATAAAACGACCAGCTCACTGAGCATGATTAGGCTTTTTGTTCGGCAAGGGTTTCGCCGAGCGCCACACAGGCGGCATTCGCAATAGAAGCGGCATCCAGCCCTGCATCCGCATACATTTGCTCGGGCTTGCCATGGTCTTGGTAGCTATCCGGCAGGCAGAGGCAGCGCAGCTTAGCTGCGGTATTGTCTAGCAGGGCGGCATTATGCGCATATTGCATCACAAAGGCACCAAAGCCTCCTGTCGCGCCTTCTTCAATCGTGAGCACGACCGCGTGGTTAGCGAGCAAGTCACGCACCAGTTTTTCATCAAGTGGCTTAGCAAAGCGTGCATCAGCAACGGTAGTGGAAAGGCCGCGAGCTTCCAGCATAACCGCCGCTTCTTGGCAGGCCTGCAAACGGCCACCGAAGGAGAGCAATGCAATCGTGCCACCTTCTTTGACGATACGCCCCTTACCAATCTCTAGTGGCTCTGGCTGTGCGGGCATCTCTAGGCCAATCCCTTCCCCGCGCGGGTAGCGGAAGGCAATCGGGCCTTCATCATAGGCCGCGCTGGTTGCGACCATACGCGCCAGCTCCACCTCATCGCTGCACGCCATGAGCACCATGTTCGGCAGCGCGCCGAGATAGCCGATATCAAACGTGCCTGCATGGGTGGCGCCATCGGCTCCCACCAGCCCAGCGCGGTCAATCGCGAAGCGCACGGGCAGTTTTTGAATCGCCACATCATGCACCACTTGGTCATAGGCACGTTGCAGGAAGGTTGAATAAATCGCGGCGAAAGGCTTCATGCCTTCTGCGGCCAATCCTGCGGCAAAGGTTACGGCATGCTGCTCGGCAATGCCCACGTCAAACGTGCGTTCCGGATACGCGTCGCCAAAGCTATCCAGCCCTGTGCCGCTTGGCATCGCGGCGGTGATGGCTACTACTTTTTCATCCTGCTCGGCGGCTTTGATGAGCTGCTCGGCGAAGACTTTTGTGTAGCTTGGCGCGGCGGGCTTGCCCTTTTGTTGCGCGCCAGTCACCACATCAAACTTGGCAACGCCGTGATATTTATCGGCGGAGTTTTCTGCTGGCTCGTAGCCATGGCCTTTTTGCGTCACCACATGCACGAGCACGGGGCCGCTATCCTTCTCGTTGCGGATATTTTTGAGTACGGGCAGCAAATGGTTGAGGTTATGGCCATCGACGGGGCCAACATAATGCAGGCCCAACTCTTCGAACATCGTGCCGCCCATCGCGATACCTTTGGCGAACTTTTCTGCACCTTTGGCCATACGCTCCAACGGACGCGGGAAGCGCTCTGCCACCATCTTCGCGAGGTGACGCAGTGAACGGTAGGATTTGCCAGAGATCAAACGGGCGAGATACGCGCTCATCGCGCCTGTCGGCGGTGCAATCGACATATCGTTATCGTTGAGGATAATAATCAGACGTTTGCCAAGCGCGCCTGCATTATTCATCGCCTCATAGGCCATCCCCGCACTCATCGCGCCATCGCCAATCACGGCGATTACCTCGTTATCTTCGCCTGCAAAGTCGCGTGCCACAGCCATGCCCAAGCCCGCAGAAATGCTCGTGGAGCTATGGCCTGCACCGAACGCATCATACTCACTTTCGCTGCGCTTGCAGAAGCCAGAAAGCCCACCCGGCTGACGGATGCTGCGCATACCCTCACGGCGGCCGGTGAGGATTTTATGCGGGTAAGCCTGATGGCCTACGTCCCAGATGATTTTATCGCGCGGCGTATCGAACACATAATGCAGCGCTACCGTCAGCTCCACCACCCCAAGGCCAGCACCCAAATGCCCGCCCGTATGCGAGATGGCATGCACCAAATCCGCACGCAGCTCATCGGCCAACTGCGGGAGCTGGTCTTCAGAGAGCTGACGCAAATCTGCCGGAAGGCTGACCGTGTCGAGTAAGGGTGTGTCTTTATTCATAAGGCGGGTAACCTACGACGCGGCGAACAAATCTTCAATGTCCATTTGCCCATCCATCACGTCTTTTGCTTTCTTGGGCTTTTTCTTTGCTATCTTCACGACCGTAGGCTTCGCCTTTGGCTGTGGAGCGGGCGCGGGCTTTGCAGGCGCTGCCGCTTTTGCTGGCGCTGGCGCTGGCGCGGCCGCCACCTCTAGCGCATCGAAAATTGCAGCAACATAATTCTGCGATTCTGCACCGCGGGCTTTGAGCATATCCTCCAGCCAGAAACCACGAATCAATGCGTGCGTGCGGCCGACCAAAGCTGCGGCATCCTTTTTACCCATATCTGCAAGGTAACGCCCCATGGCGGCGCAGAGCTTGGAATCGGATTTATCCAACTGCTCGCGGTAAGGCTCATGGCTCGCCGCATGCGCCCAGAAAGCCGCAAGCACATTCAGACGCTTCGCATTGCAGAGCTTCTTACTAAAATGCGCCGAGAGTAACGCTTCCAGCTTTGCTTTGGCATCGCCCGTTACCTTATCCGTCGCGGTTTGCCACACGGACTCATATTCCTCAATCAGGTAGGCCAGCGTCTCGCGGAGCATCTGCTCTTTGGAGGTGAAGTAGAAATTGATAATCCCGCGCGACATGCCCGCGCCTTTGGAAATATGCGTGATGGTCGTTTCGCTCAAACCGCGCTTAGCGATGGAATCCATCGTTGCCTGCATGAGCTGCTGCTTGCGCTTGTCCTTAACATTGATACGGGGCATGGATGCCTCTCTTTCTCACCGATGAACTATTTTATTTTTATTATATGTTCATTTAAGCGAACGGGAAAAGGCGAGCAAGAAGAAACTGCTTTTTATACGAATTAAAGGAATGGGCTTACGCAAAAAGCGCGTCGATGTCAGCGTCATTGAAGCGATGATGCGTATTGCAGAAATGGCAATGCACGGCCACTTCGCCTTCTTCCATCATCTCTTTCACATCAGCCTTAGGCATCGTCACGAGTGCCTGCTCCACCTTCTCGCGAGAGCAACGGCATTTATCTTCGATGAGCTGCGCGTCATACACCCACACGCCATCTTCATGGTAGAGACGGTAGAGCAAATCGCTCAGGCCCAGCTCGGTACCCAGCAGTTCACCATCGCTCACGGTGCGCGCGAGTGCATAGGCATGCTCAAAGCGCTGCTTGGATTCTGCATCGCTCAGCTCCGCCCCTGCTTCTTCTTCCGGAAGGCGCTCAATCATGATGCCGCCCGCGACCCAGCATTTCTGTTTGGTCTCGGTGTTTAGCGACTCCGCAATGCGCGCATGGATGAAGGTATCTATCTGCTGCGACTGCACGAAATATTGCTGAATGAGCTCGGCGAAGAATTCACCTTTCAGCTCGACAATCCCTTGATAGCGTTCACCGTCTTGATCCAGCGTGATGGCGATGTAGCCCTCACCTGTCATATCGGTCACTTGGCTCACCTCACCTAGTTCGCCCTTCACATCCGCAAAACCGCGGAGCGCACCGCCATAGACCGCATCCACCACAAACATGGGCACAGGGCCATTGCCTTTAATCTGCACGGTGAAGATACCGTCACGCTTAAGATTGCTGGCAAGCATGGATGCAATCACCAACAGCTCGCCCAATGCCTTGCTCACCGGCTCAGGGTAATCATGACGGCGGAGAATACCATCCACGGCTTTCTCCAAACGCGCCACGCGACCGCGCACGTTGGACTCATTTACCAAGAAGGGAATGACCGCGTCCTTTGTGTAAAAACTGGCTTTAGGGGAATGGTCTTGGCTAGCGCTCATTAGATTAACCCAAACACCCACATCAGGATGGCTTTTTGCACATGCAGGCGGTTCTCTGCCTCGTCAAACACGACGGATTGATGGCCATCAAGCACCTCATTCGTCACCTCATCGCCGCGATGCGCGGGCAAGCAATGCAGGAACACCGCTTCTGGCTTGGCATAGGCCATCAGCTCCTCATCCACACGGAAGTCTTGGAACACTTTTTTGCGCGTGAGCGTATCGTCATCGCCCATAGAGACCCATGTATCGGTAATCACCGCATCGGCATCCTTCACGGCCTCTTCTGCCGTTTCATGGAAGTGAATCACGCCATTCTCGGTTAACACGAGGCGTGGTGCAAACTCCTTAGGCGTTGCGATATGCAGGTGGAAGCCGAGCTGATGCGCAGCGGTCATGAAGGTGTGGCACATATTGTTTCCGTCACCGACCCACGCAATCTTTTTGCCCGTCACATCGCCTAGATTTTCTTGCAAGGTGAGCACGTCCGCCATCACCTGACAGGGATGGAACTGATCGCTCAGCGCGTTAATCACCGGCACATCCGAATATTCCACCAACTCCAGCAGCGTGGAATGCGAATGGCAACGCAGGGTAATGGCATCGATATAGCGCGAAAGCACGCGTGCCGTGTCCGCTACGGTCTCGCCGCGGCCTAGCTGAAGGTCATATTTCTGCAAAATAAGCGCATGACCGCCCAACTCGCGAATCGCCACCTCAAAGGAAACACGGGTGCGCGTGGAAGGCTTCTCGAAAATCATCGAGAGGTTTTTGTCCATCAAAGGCTGACGACGGCCACCCGCTTTGCGCTCCGCTTTAAGTTCAGCAGCGCAATCGAGAATCTTGTGCAGCTCTTCCGTCGAATGGTCGAGCAGGTTGATGAAATGGCGGGTCATAGCTTGCCTTTGCTTAATTTTTCTATCGCTTCGTCGCACTCCGCCTCACTCGCGATGAGCGGTGGCAACAGGCGCAGCACATTGCCGTAGGATGGCGCAACAATCAAGTTTTCTTCTAAAAGAAGCTGTTTTGCCAATGCCCTAGCATCGCCATTCACGACCAAGCCGCGCATCAAACCGCGGCCACGCGTGCCCGTATATAACTCAGGCTGCGCGGCGCATAAAGCCTCCAGCTTCGCGGCCAAATATTCGCCCATATGCTTCACATGCGCCTGAAAATCTTTATCTAACAGATAATCCAGCACGCGATTCCCCACAGCCATCGCCAAGGGGTTACTGCCATAGGTCGAGCCATGCGCGCCTGCGGGCACAGATTGCCCTACCCGCTCTGTCATCAAACACGCCGCGAGCGGAAAGCCGCCGCCAATGCCCTTGGCAATCGTCACCACATCCGGCGTGATGCCGTAATGTTCGTAGGCACAGAAGGTTGCAGGACGCAACATGCCGCATTGAATTTCATCCAAGAACAACAGCAAGCCATGCGTATCACACAAAGCGCGCAGCCCTTTCATAAAGGCATCGTCCGCCACACGCACCCCGCCCTCGCCTTGAATCGGCTCTAGCATGATGGCTGCGGTTTCGTCCGTGATGAGCGCTTCTACGCTCGCGAGATTGTTGAACTCTGCACGGTCAAAGCCATCGAGCAGTGGTGCGAAGCCATCCGTGAAAGCGCGGTCATCTGCCGCAGAAAGCGCGCCTAGCGTTCGACCATGGAATCCGCCGGTGAAGGTGATGATGCGGTAGCGCTTGGTGTCACCCTCCGCGTAATGGGTGCGGCGCACGAACTTGATAGCCGCCTCGACCGCCTCCGTACCGGATGAACAGGCGAAGACCGTATCGGCAAAGCTATTTGCGACCATACGTTCGCAGAAGCGCTCTAGCTCGGGATGCTTAAAATAGTTGGAACAGAGCCAGAGCTGCTCTGACTGCTTGCTAAGCGCCTCATTCAGCGCAGGATGGTTATGACCCAGCGAATTCACACCAATACCAGCAGAAAAATCTAGGTAATCTTTACCTGCATCATCAAACAAACGCACGCCCTCGCCCCGCTCAATGCGAATATCGTGACGGCGATAGACCGGCATATAGGGAGTGATAGCCATGGCTGCTCCTACGTCTTCAGGCGGTAGCCCGTTTTGAGCAGATAATAGGCGAAACTAGCGAGCACAATATTGGTGCAGGCAAGCACCGCCAAACCAATGTTAATGTTACCATCGCTCACGCCTGTCATCGCGTAACGGAAGCCATCAATCATGTAGAAGAACGGATTATACAGGCTCACCTTATGCCAAAACTCTGGCAGATGTTGGATGGAATAGAACGTGCCAGAAAGGAATGAGAACGGCGTGATAATATAATTACTGATAGCCGACATTTGGTCGAAGCTCTGCGCCCAGATGCCCGTCACCAAACCTAACAAGGCCAGCATGATGCTCGAAAGCAGTACAAATGCAATGGCGAGCAAAGGATGCTCAATGCTGAAGGGCGCGAAGATATAAGTCCCAATCGCCACCGACACGCATACAATCAGTCCACGCGTCACGCCGCCGCCGACCATGCCGAGGGTAATCTCGATGGGGTGCAGTGGTGGCATCAACAGATCAACAATCACGCCTTGAAACTTCTGGATCATCAGGGAAGAACTGGCATTCGCAAAGGCGTTCTGCACCACCGCCATCATAATAAGCCCAGGCGTCACAAAGGTCACAAATGGCATGCCATTCACCTCGCGCTCACCACCGCCAAGGGCAAGTGTAAGCACGGCCAAAAACAACAAGGTTGTCACCATCGGCGCGGTCACCGTCTGGTTCCATACCTTCATAAAACGCCACACCTCGCGGTGATAAAGCGTGTAAAGTCCTACTGTATTGATACGCATGCGAGGAGATATAGAGGTTTAAAGGCTAATTACAATGACTGATTAGGCAGCCAAGTCATATTCAGGGTAGAGATTATCTGGCAGGTAGAAATTGCTGGCATATTTGAATGCTGCTTCTGACTGCGCGGAGCGCGCTACCGAGATATCTTGCGCGGAGACATCTGTTGCTGCCAGCGCCGCACGCGCTATCGTCGCTGCATCCTCGGGCTTAGAGCCTTTGATGCCCACACTCCCCGCTACCGCATAGAGCTCACCATCTGGCCCTTGTTCATAATCATAGACTGGAGCAGAGCCTAGCCCCGCCGCTGCATTATAATGCTGGCGTTCCTGAGAACGCACGCCAAAGTCGATGGTCTGGAGCTTGCCGCGATTGATGGCATCCACACTTGCTGCGGCCTCTTCTGCGAATTGCTCAGAGCCGTAAAGCTCGGCAAAGGCCGCAGAAGACATTTGCGCCTGAGGGCGGCTGATTTCGCCGAGGGTTTTGGGAACATTCTGCGGGCCAAACGCTGAATAAAGGCTATGCGCATTTTCTTCAATCTGGCCAAATTGGTCAAGGCGACCCTGGGCGCGCTTGCTGGTGGTAACCGTCGCGCCTGTCGCGTAGAGCTGGCCATCCGCCCCGCGGGTGTATTGGTATTGTACTTGGGTATTCGCATCTGCGCCATTCTCCGCACGGATTTTAGCCGCATCTGCTCGCACAAAGGCATCTGCCGCGCGCGCAGCACGTGCTGCCTCGTACGCGCCGAAGTCAGAAAAAGAAGCCGCAAAGAGGCTATTTAGCGATGGTGAGGCGCCTGCCTGCATAATGGATACGTTCCATTTTGGTTACCTAAAACCCGTCTAGCTCACTAACTGTGTGCCTTTTTATTCTTATAATTATACATGATACATTTTTCAGCAATTTCAAGCAATAAAAAAGCTATCGGGGATAACCAAGCTTGACCAATGTCAATTGCACTTTTCATAAAAAAGCGTATCATATGCGTTGATAAAAGGGGGGTTACTAATAAAGTGAAAGCGTATTTATATCCGCTTCTACTCATGCTGCTGTCTATATGTTCAGCGGCCATACTCTCCTACAGCTCCGCCCAAGGCCCTTGGTATATTGCTGTTTATGATAACTCAGACATAGACGCTTTTACTCAATCTTCGGCATATGCAGAGGCAATTGCTGAAAGCAAAGCCAATACCGCAACTATTTACGTAACCAACCCCAACGCAATTCAAGCGCTTCAATCTTCTGGCGCGATATTATTAGACCCCAATGGAGTTCCACTATGCCTTTCAAAGCCTTCAAAAACAGTGAAGACGCAACCATTGAGTCCATTCAACGTGGCTCTGTAAGCTTTCTTAACAAGTTTACCTTACTTCAGGTCGCATTCGTAGCGCTTGCGGCATGGGTTGCGGGAAACTCCATTGCGCTATTTACCGGCGCTGCATTTGTGATTGGCGTTATCACATTTATGGCCTCCAAATCTAAACAGCAGTTGCTTAGCATGAATATGCTTGCTGTTGGCCTTATGGGACAGGTTTGCCTGATTGTAGCGGCCCTCAAAGGCCACCCCTACCAAATTGACATGCATATGTATTTCTTCGCTCTGCTTGGAATGCTGGCAGCAACGTTGAGCATCAGTGCGATTCTGTGCGCAACAGTCACCGTAGCTGTGCATCACCTTGCGATTTATGTGCTGCTTCCGCTTTATGTTTTCCCTGGCGAAAGCACATTGATTCGCGTCGTGCTGCACGCCGTTATCTTGCTTTGTGAGACTGGCGTTCTGCTTTGGGTTATCGCACTCGTGACAAGCGCATTCAAAAACGCAACGCAGAAGAAGGAACAAGCAGAAGAAGCACTCGCCAAAGCCGAGGCATCGGATAAGCAGCGCATCATCGCAGAAGAGCAATCCAAGAAAGAGCGCAAAGAACTCATCACACGGGTTGCAAACGATTTCCGAAGCTCTGTCAGCAAAACTATTGCCGATGTACAGAAAATGGTTTCTGAAAGCCTTGCCATGTTTGCCCAAATGGCAGAGCGCGCCTCTAAGGCGGAAGCGCAATCTCAAAGCGCGGCTTCTGCCGTGCAGGAAACAACACAAAACACATCCAGTGTTGCCGCCGCTACCGAAGAGCTTAACTCAGCTATCAGCGAAATCGCATCTCAAGCGCAGCGCGCCGCTACCAACACGTTAGAGGCAACCAATGACTCCAAAGCCAGCATTGAGGTAGTAGGACGCCTCTCAAATGCCGCTGAAGCTATTTCTGAGATCACTGTGGTTATCACAGGCATTGCGGGGCAAATTAACCTGCTCGCCCTTAATGCAACGATTGAATCTGCACGTGCGGGGGAAGCTGGAAAAGGCTTTGCCGTTGTTGCCGGTGAGGTGAAAGCCCTCGCCTCTCAGACCGAATCTGCTACCCAGCAGATCTCCGAGAGCATCGCAGCGATGAGAGCGGTATGTGCTGAAGTATCGGATAGCATTCAGAGTGTCGGTAGCGTCGTAAACGAAATTAACGGCATCTCCACTTCTATCGCGGCATCGGTTGAAGAGCAATCTGCGGCAACCAAGGAAATCTCTGGCCTAATTCAGAAAGTATCAAACAGCGCTATGGGGATTAATAGTAACGTTAGCGAACTCAGCAGTGGCGTAACCCAAACCAGCGAAGACGCTAAGGGCCTGCAAAAAATGCTCACCTCTTTGCAAGAAAAAGCAGGGTTACTCGATGGAGAGTCTGAGAAGTTCATCAAACTCCTCCAAGACTCCTAAGCCCAATCACAGAGCAAACAAAAAAAGGCCTGCGGATTTCTCCGCAGGCCTTTTTCTTATTCTGCTATAACGCTGTTTAGCGACGCTCTCCGAATAAGCGGAGAAGCATGATAAACAGGTTGATGAAGTCCAGATACAGGCTCAATGCCCCCATCAAGCTAGACTTAGCAAGTGCCTCGCCATTGCCAGCAAGATGGTAATACATCGTCTTCAGCTTTTGCGTATCGTAGGCGGTCAGTCCGAGGAAGACACCCACCCCAAGAATGGACACCGCGAAATGCAGCAGCGTACTGCCAAGGAAGATATTGACCACAGAGGCGATAATCAGACCAATCAGACCCATCATCAGGAACGAGCCCATGCTGGTGAGGTCACGCTTGGTGGTGTAGCCATACAAGCTCATACCGCCGAACGTACCTGCCGTAATAAAGAATACGCGGGTGATGCTCGCACCGGTAAAGGTTAAGAAGATATAGGAGAGTGAAAGCCCCATAATCGCTGCAAACGCCCAAAAGGTCATTTGTGCGGCCTGAAAACTCATCTTCTGAATACGGAAGCCGAGGAAGAACACAAAGCCAATTGGCGCCAGTGCCACAATCCAGCCTAGCGGGCTCATTTGCATGTAGCCTTCTGGCGATACGCTATACAGCGCACCCATAATCGCTTCTGAACCCGAAGCCAAGTAAGCCACCACACCCGTCAGAATAAGCGCAGAGGCCATATAGTTATAGACGCGAAGCATGTAGCTGCGCAGCCCTTCATCGCGTTCCACTGCACGAGTAGCGCTATTGCTGCTCATTTGGCTGTGCGATTTGTCCCAAGGATTCATAGATTTCTCCCTTATTGTTAAACCCTAGTTATCTTGCCAGAGAATATAGTGCGAACATGCACCCTATGCAAGGGCAACCGGATGCTTGTGTACGTTATTTCATGCGGAAGAAAAGCCTTGCAAAACCGCACACTTATTTATATACACGCAATCCGTTCAGCAGTCGGGCCAATAAGGCATTGCCTTGGCTGCATTGTTTAAACTATTGAATTGAGGATAGAAAAATGCCGAAGATGAAGACTAAAAGTGGCGCGAAAAAGCGCTTCTCCTTTACCGGTTCCGGTAAAATCAAATGTAACCAAGCTGGTAAACAGCACGGTATGACGAAGCGCTCCAAGCGTGCGCTGCGTGTTCTGCGTGGTACGACTGTACTTTCGAAAGCAGACGCGACTATCGTTAAAAAATTCATGCCGAACGGCTAAGGTAAGGAGATTTAGACATGGCACGTGTTAAAAGAGGTGTAACTGCGAGCAACAAACGCAACACCACAATGAAATTAGCAAAAGGTTACCGTGGTCGCAGCAAGAACTGCCACCGTGTAGCCATTGAACGCGTTGAAAAAGCGCTCCAATATGCGTACCGCGACCGTCGCACCAAAAAGCGCGACTTCCGCAAGCTGTGGATTGCACGTATCAACGCTGCAGCCCGTCAAAACGGTATGGTTTACTCTCAGTTCATGAACGGCCTTCTGAAGGCGGGCATCGAGCTGGATCGTAAAGTGCTGGCTGATATCGCGGTGAGCGATGCGGCTGCATTCACCAGCCTGGTTGACCAAGCAAAATCTGCGCTTAAAGCGTAACGAAACATAGGGGGAGCCTCCCTGCTCCCCCTACCAACCCCCTTGTCTCGCACATGACGGATGTAACTGCCTTGCAGGCTGAAGCAATCTCAGCCATCGACGCCGCGGAAAGCCTCGCCGCTCTGGATGATGTTCGCGTGGAATGGCTGGGCAAAAAGGGGAAAATCACCGAACAGCTCAAAACGTTAGGTCAAGCCACGCCGGAAGAGCGCAAGACGCTCGGTGCCACGCTAAACCAATGCAAAAACGCTATCAACGACGCGATTGAAGCACGTAAAGACGTGCTAAACCGTGCGGAGATTGGCGCGCGCCTGGCCAATGAGACCGTAGATATCACCCTTCCCGCCCGTTTTGAGGGCAAAGGCGCGATTCACCCTATCAGTAAGGTGATGCGCGAAGTGACGGATATTCTTGCGGGCTTTGGCTTTACAGTAGCTGAGGGGCCGGACATTGAGGATGATTGGCATAACTTCTCAGCACTGAACATTCCGCCTGAGCATCCTGCGCGCCAGATGCAGGATACGTTCTATCTGAACGGTAAGGATGAAAAAGGCGATCCGCTGGTGCTGCGCACCCATACGTCGCCCGTACAAATCCGCACGATGCTGAATGAGGAACCACCCATTCGCATCATCGCTCCAGGTTCGACCTATCGCTGTGATTCGGATTTGACCCACACACCCATGTTCCACCAAGTGGAAGGGCTGGTTATTGATAAAAATATTAACTTCAGTCACTTGAAAGGGATTCTTA
>CAYFFN010000006.1:0-24825 GCA_964342335.1 uncultured Azospirillaceae bacterium | reverse complement strand
CGTCCTTGATGCTCTGGCGAAACGCCCCGCGCAGCACGCGGTCGCGGTGGTTATCGACCACGTCAAACACGCTCGCATACCCCTCAAACTCGCCGCTCTGCGTCAGCTCTTTCAGCTCAAGCGTCACCTGCATCGCCTTATGCTCATGCATGCTACTCGCAATTTTGCGCTCATAAAATTCGGCCGGAACCATGGGCACCCTCCCCGTCTATGTTTTAAAATAATGGTAATACGAAATTGCGGCGCGGATTAGCCGCGCTCTATCGCGCCCTGGTTTTGCGCCATGCGTGCCACAAAACGTTCCGCGTGGCTTGTATGTTCATCCATCGTGCTACTCATACTTTCGCACCGCTCTTTAATGATCGTTTGCAGCGTCTCATTGCCATAGGCCGCCGCCACCAATTGCATGGACCGCAGGTCCGAAGGGGGAGCATTATCGACGAGCGCATGCATCGCATCGGGAATCGTTTCATCCAGTGCCTGTGCTATCGCCGCCTCACGCGACGGGATAGTGCGATCAAACGGATATGCCTGCATCTCTTTTGCATAGCCTTCTGCCAAGCACCAGAAACGTGCTTGCTCACCCGCCTCAAACAGGCTGGTTCTTGTACCGTTTTTGGTAATAGGCATTTTTTTATTAAATGCGCAGAGATAATCGAACATCTCCGGAAGTTGTTTTAACATTGTCGTGCTATAAGGCGTGATACGCGCCCTTTCCACTTCGTCCGCTCTTCCTTCAAACCCCACCAAAATAGATTGCTCAATCATCCGATGCAGCGGCTTTTTAAGCTTTGGGGGTTGTGTTGCCTCTTCCAGCATGCGGCTACGAACATCCCTAAAATAGTGTCCAAATGCGCACCCATTTTGAGGCGCACTCGTTTCTTCTTCAATCTCCACCTCTGGGGCAGCATCCCCTACTTCTTCTTGAGGCATGTTGCTCCTGCGCGGCTTATACAGCTTAGGCTTCACCGCATTCCCGCCAATCCATTGCTCGTAGGGCTCAAGCTCCACCTCCTGAGGAAGCGCAATTCTCTCATTGCGCATTGTTATCTCCACCTTTTTATAAAGCAGCTGGCGTATATCCCTACTATGCATCCTACTGGTAGGCGTCTGGCTATATTGCACCATCAATGCTTGGCCAAACTGCCACGCATGGCTGTAGAACATCTCTTTCAGTTCCGGCGTATTGATTCGTAATTTTTCTGCAACGGCATCTAGATGCTTTAGCATGTCTGGCTGCATCGGCGTGCGAATATGCACGCCCTTATCGTTCACATCCACGCGCGCTCCTTCCATCGCACGCACTTGGCTAATCGGCACTTCCAGATAGGTTGCCATCTCTCTGAAACTGATGCCCAGCGCATTACGCCTGCGCTGCAAAAATTCCGGTAAATTCTTCGCCTCTTCAAAATTTGTTGCGCGCATGATGGGCTGTGGCACATGGTCGCTCGGCGGGGCGGTGCGTGCACGCCTCGACTCTAGCCACGGCTCATAAGCGGTAATATCCCGCACCGGAATCTCAATGCCGCGTGTTTTCATTTCTCCGTGCAAATCACGCTGCACATCCGGCAAATAAAGGTCTTTCTTTTTGTAGGGCAAATGCCCGTCATGGCACAGCTCGTCCATCGCCTCACAATACTGGCACGCATGCTGATAAAAGCGTTTCGCTTCCTCAGGGTCATCGTTGACCCGCAATGCCACGGCCAAATCAGGCAACTTCTCCAGCGTCATCGCTTTAAGTGGCGAGACTTGATTTTTTGAGCCGCGTTTCGCATCAAACGCCCCACCCTCTATCGCTTGGATATTGCCTTTACTCAACCCCACCAGCTCGGCCAATTCACTGCGCGACATAAAACTCACGCGACTTTTCGCATGCGTCCGAGGCAGCATCATCCGCCGCGCCTCAATATAATCTGACAGCGTGGGCGCGGTTGCGGTTGTATATTTTCCCATGGACATGCACGCATTTTACCGCAGAAACATTACCGATTTATGACGATTACTTGCCTAATCCGAGCAGCTCGCGCTTTTCGTCGTCGGTGAGGAAATCGGCCATGCTGATGCGTTCCCATTCTTTGTCGCGCTTGGGGGCGAGTGCGGGGATGCTGTCACTGTCGGCTTTAAGTGTAAAGCCCTCGCCAAACATCGGGGCGGCCCAGCCATTCAGGCCGTCCAGCAGCTTGCTCACCAGCGGCAGAATCGTCTGCTCCCACAGCGCAAGGCGCGCCTCGGCGAGGTTGCTATAGGTATTATCGCCCGGAATACCAAGCAGTTGCGGCGGCACGCCAAAGGCCAGCGCAATGTCGCGCGCGGCGGAATGTTTCGCGTCGATAAAGTCCATATCCTTGGGGCTGAGGCTCATTTCGCGCCATTCCAGCCCGCCCTCTAACAGCAGCGGACGCCCCGCATTGGCCGCGCCCGAAAACTGCGAATCTACCTGTTGGCGCAGCCGTTCATATTGCTCCTGACTCAACTGGCCGCCTGCGAGTTCGCGGGCATTCACCACCAGCGCGCCGGTCGGGCGAGCGCCATTTTGCAGCAGCGCCTGATTCCACGCGCCCGCCTGATTATGCTGGTCAATACTATAGGCCGCCGCCTCAATCGCCGAGAGGCCATACCAATCATCCAGCGGATGAAACTGCTTGAGATGCAGCAGGCGCGAATGGCCGCTATAGCCATCCACCGCAATCTTGCTCACCACGTCACCCACCTTATGCAGATACGCCTCCGGCACGCCGCCTCGGCCTGCTACCACCTGCACACGGTCGGGGCGCAGCACATGCAATTCGCGCGGGGTGCTGCCCTCTGGGCCGATGGCGTGCAGATACGCATTGCCGCTAATCAGCAGATGCGCATAGAGCGCTTCCAGCAGCTCATGGCCGCTTTGCGTCGGGTTCGGTTTGCGCAGCATATCCAGCAGGCCGTGCTGACGCAGCGCGGTTTCTTTGCCCTCGCTGTCCGTCGCTGTGAGTCGGAATTTCACGCTCGCCGCCCCGCTCGCAATCATATCAATCGCGCGGTGGGCAATAACGTTTTTGCTATAGGCTTCCTCGGCGAATTTGCCGTAATCGCGCTTCATCCAGACCGGCTTGCCGACCTGCGTCACATAGGACTGCGCGCCAAACGGAATCGGGTACGTGCTCGCCTTCTGCTCGGTCGGTTTTGCTGCACCAAACAGGCGCGAAAAGAACGGAGTATTTGCCATAATAAAAGCCTCTTATGTTCATCTATTTGTAATAATCTTTTGCTAATCTAGTCGGATGCAACCGACCGAATATACCCTGCCTGACGAGGCACGCGCCGAACTGATAGCGGCAGCCAAAGCCAATAATGAGCGATTCATTTTTGATAATGATATTATCTATAACGACAATACGGCTCAGCATCCTGCGCATGATGCCATCGTCCGGCTCAACTCCCGCATCGACCTGATGCACATTCTCAACTGCAGCCCTGAGGGCAGCGCCATTCTCGAAGCGCTGGAGCATATTCGTCACTCCGCCTATTCACCGCTGATTGTCATTCACAATCTCCCCGCTGCTGAGCTGAATAACGAGGAGCGCTGCGCCTTGCTCGAAATGTTCCGCCAATATATCTATAACGAGGCTTCACCCGCCTTTAAAGAGAGCGTGTTTGATGGGATTGTCTACGACAAACCAACCTTCTGGAAGGCAACAGGCTATGAGCGTGAAGGTGCGATAACACCGCATACCGACGAGGAAGATGTCACTCTTAACTTTATGGTTAATCCAGGTGCAAACCCGCGCCCAACCCTTTTTTGGTCCGCTGAAGAATTGGCTGAACAGATTACTGAACATCTACCCGCTAAGCTACATGCAGATAGTACGAGTGTGCTCACTTTACTTAGCAAACCCATGTGGCGTTATGAAGATGAAAGGGAAAATCGAAGCGAAAACTTCACCGAGAAACCCAATGGGAAAAAGCCTATCGTTCGCCCCATCTGCCCTAGCTACTTGGGTGAGGATAGCAAAACCGCCTACCACATGGCTCCTATCGCTGCGGGGCAAAGGCACACCAAAATACTTAACAAAAACGCCGATGCCTATAAAGCTCTCAGCAAAGAGCAAAAAACACTCGCTCAAGAGATTAACATTATTCTTCGCGAGATACTCATGTATCCAAACCATGACCATGGTGCTTATTTTTGCGACGAAGGCGACCTCGTTATATTCGACAATAGCCGCATGCTTCATGCGGGAGGCATGTTTAAATACAGTAACATCCTAGATGCCTCATTCGATGGTACCGAGAAGGAGCGCTATGACACGCCTCGCTATATAGATGGTGCGGATACCGAGGCTACGCAAATCATCGCCCCACCCGAGAACTACGTCTCCCTCAAAGAGCTTGCCGAGCATCGTCGCGCCGAGCGACTGGTGGGGGAGGAAAAGACCGCTGAAGCCCCCGTCTGCGCAAGGTTTTAGCAGTCTATATTTAAGGACCATACGCGCCCCTTATACGGGCCAGAAAGCATAATCTTTCACATAACCGTAACATTCTTCACCGCCGCGATATGCTAAAATCAAAGCATGGACCAGTCTATGCACAGCAAGGAAGAACCGGACGCCCCTCGCCCGCCAGAGCGAGAAGGGTATCACGGTGTATCGGAGCGCACGGCGATTCTCAGCCGTGGTGCTGCTTTTGGTGTGCCCGCCTTTTTCTTCGGCCGCTGGATAGCCCGCCTCTTCGAAAAAGAGCATGGCGTGAACACCGGCAACAGCCCCTACGCCACCGGTATCGCATTCGGATTATTTGCTGGCATCATGGGCGCCTATGCAGCCTCGCGCAGTGCACGCGCAGCCAAGCGCCAATTCGACCATATGCAAGAGAATGTGCAATCACTGGATGCCGAAAACCAAGCACTCAAAACCGAGCTCCAACAAAAAACACAGCCGGATGCTGACAGAGAAACCGAACCGCGCACCGAGGAAGAGAAAGAGAAGCCCAGCGAGTCCATCAGCGCCGAAAGCGCATCGGAAGAACCACTCACCCAAACGCTTCGCGAGCGCGCGTGATGACTGGCAGCACCTCCAAGAAACTCACCCAATCGCAAAGCAGAGAATCATGGACGCTCAACCTGCTCGCCAAAGAGCTCGCCCCCAACATACAAACGGATGCGCGTATAACGCAAAGCCCAAACGCCAACCTGAGGAAGGTGTAACATGACACACGCCGCCGACCTCACCCGCGAGCAAATGCGCCAACGTCTCGACTATATGCTGGAAGTTCACCCCTCAGAGGACTTGGTCGAGTGCAATCTGGTTGAGCAATACAGAGAACATGTTACCCGCCAACTGCTAGAACTTTTCGACAAGGCACCCAATTATGTACGCGGGCTAATGTTCTCTCAACCGTTCCGCATTGTCGTTTGCGACGACCTGGCATATGAAGGATTTGAAGAAATAGGCGAACACAAATCGCATGAAGATTATGACTATCAGGCCTTGTTCTCGCCTGAAAATAAAACCCTATACTTACATGCCCCCTGCGATATCGAAGCCGAAGGCCTCTCAGAAAGGCTCACCTTCTCAGACAGTGCCAAGCGCGTCCTTACATCCTGCCTCATGCATGAGGCAGGCCACGCACTCGACTATGTCTATGACAATTGCAACGAAAAGGAGCAAGGTTACCGCTCTAATGGGATAGAGAGCCCTAACGGTTTGTTTTGGAATGACCTGCTCTGCCAATTGCAGCATACACCTCCCGCGCAAATGAAGCGTTTCAACCGCTCAGCTGTTGCAAAAGATATCTCTCAAAAAGCCATGCGCGGGCGCAGCAAAAGCATACCAGCGCTGCTGGAACATGCATGCGAAAAACTTTATGAAGGCCAAGGGGAAGCCCGAGACATACTATTAGCAGATGGCGCAGCATTGGAATCCCCTCTCGCCTTTGCATTTGGCAACACTTATTTACCTTCCTCTGCAACCGCCGCTTCGCAAGAGGCGTTGATCACATCGGTAAAGGCGGAGGTCGTTGCTGAAACGCTAACCCATCTATGGGCGCTAAAAAGCTACAGCGACCTCTCCGTGCACGAGATTGATAAACGCTTTAGGGAGTTCTCGCCCGATGCATGGAAGTTTGTGCAAACATCACTCGAGCCTGTATTTGAAGACCTGCGCATTGCGGCGCCAGTATCGATAGAAACGCTAAATGCTACGCAATATGCGCATGCAACCTCTAGCGCCTTTGCGAATGATTTGCCGAATAACTTTCTGGAAATGCCGCCCCTAGCGCGTGCTAAAGAGATTTCCCACTCCTATTATATTCACGCAATTGGCGTGCTAGATGATTCGCCAAGCACCACTGCCAGCGCACGTGATGCACGCGCAATGCGCCTTCAATCTACCATGCTTAATGAACCCGAAGTTCAAAGCCCTGAACCCTCAGATCGGCAGCGCTAATCACCTGCAAATTCGCGACCTTTACGGAGTGTAATTTCCCTTCCAATTCCCGCTCCCAAAAACCGAGGAACGTGCTCAGTTCGGGATAGCGTGGTGCTTTGTCTAGCGCCTGCCAAACATAGCTTTGCAACAAGGTGGGGTAATCGGGCAGATGATACAAAATCTCCGCCGTCGTAAGGCGATAATCGTGCAATAACAGTTCAATCTCACATGTTTCCATACGCATCTCCATTCTACCTGAATGTGGGCGGAGCTTCTGCTCACTCCCTCATTATAGCAGAAAAAGAGGCGTCAGAAAACGCTAAGATCGCGTGCGATTATTCCGGCTTTTTGTCGCCAAATTTCGCGACCACCGCATCAATGGTCATTTGCAATTCTTGTGCGGAGATACCGCTGGTCACGACCATATCACCAATGATAAGCGAAGGCGTTCCAGGCAAGCCAAGTGAGCGTGCCAGCTCCAAATCCGCGATCAGCGCCTCGGAGATATCTTCCCCTTCCATACGCTCTAGCAGCGCCTTGGAATCCAGCCCCACCTCATCCGCAGCGGCGAGTGCAAACGCCATATCCGCGCGGCCTTGATGTTCCATCATCAGCTTATGCCATGGGAAATATTTCTCTGGTGCCACCGCGTGAATCGCTAATGCGAGTCGTGCATTCTGTTCAGACTGCTCACCAAAAATCGGGAACTCGCGGAAGATCACGCGCAGCTTACCTTCATTGGCTGGCTTGTTAAAAATCATCTCTAAATTCTTAAAGAAGCTCTTACAGGCGGGGCAGTTATAATCGAAAAACTCCACGATAGTCAGCGGCGCATCTTCTGGCCCAACGGTGCCCGAGTGGCTCACATCGTAAATCGCATCATGGTATTCTTTCACTTGCGCACCCATCTGTTCACGTGTGCGGTTTTTTTGCGCCTGTTGCCAATCGCGAATCGAGTTCATAATCAGCTCTGGGTTTTCCTTAATCGTGGTCTCGACGATAATTTGCGTGTCCAAACCTTCCTCACCTTTCGGTGCTTGGGTGGTTGCCACGCCATAAGAAACGGCGGCGGCGGTAATAGCAGAAATAGCGACGCTGGTGAGAAGTTGCTTCATGAAGTGCTCCCTTTGTTTGCAGGGAGTATAACGCATACATACGCAGCTTGTCCCGCCTTTTTTAGGGGGATGACTGTATGTAAAAACGCTTTTGCTGAAACTGTGTCTTAGCGATGCACAGCACTTTCTGATGCCATTTCTTTAGCGAAATATTTTCGGAACCCTTCTTCTGTGGTTAGTGGCGGCTTCCAGCCTAATGCCTTCAACCCTTCATCTTCCATGACTAATGATTTTGTGAGTGAATGTGCGGTTTGTTCCTTGCCCACAAAACGTGCGGCTCCTTCAATAACATTCTTTGGCACCGGGAAAGATGCCGCCTGCCCGCCCGTTTCTTTCGCTAAATGCTCATACATTTGCAGCGGACTTAATGGTACTGCATCCGTGGGGCAAAAGCTCTTACCCGCGGCATCAGGATGCTTTGCTACCAAGAGAATCGCGCTCAGCAAATTATCTATCCCTACAATGCTACGCTGATTATCGTGCAGCGCACCCATAGGGGCGGGAGCTGGAAGCTTCGCAAGGTTAAGCAACATCTGAAAATTGGCTTTAGGCTTTGGGCCATACACTAAAGGCGGGCGTACAATCACCACTTCCATTCCCGTCTCTTCGGCAATTTTTCTTAGCCCTTCTTCTGCTTGCGACTTCGACTTCCCATAATCATTCTTCGGTTGATGATTTGAGTCTGGTGTAAAAGCCTTCCCGTCCGCATTCTCTTGCCCATAGACAGCAACACTGCTCAAAAACACAAAACGCTTCACGCCTGCAGCCGCCGCCTTGCGCGCCAGCTCCAGCGTGTCGTCTCGATTCACACGATA
Source organism: uncultured Azospirillaceae bacterium (assembly GCA_964342335.1). Lineage (GTDB taxonomy): Bacteria > Pseudomonadota > Alphaproteobacteria > Rickettsiales > UBA3002 > CAYFFN01. The sequence goes on along the minus strand of CAYFFN010000006.1, from coordinate 16,491 downwards.
ATGATCTGTCGCATCCTTCGAACTGTTATGTGCTATACCCGCGCTATGGATCACCACATCCATTCCTTTTAGGTCACGCTCTTTCACATCCGCAATTTCTCCGTATAGCGGATCAAACCTTTCTCCCACCTCCAGAAGAGGCGGACGATTGCTCGATATTCGTTCCAATGCCTTCACCGCAATCTCAGGGTGATGCTGATGCAGTTCGCGCAGCAAGTTTCGGCCCACGAACCCTGTGCCGCCGGTTACAAAATAACGATGTGCAATAGCTGGTGTCTCACTCATCCCACCATTACACCACAAAAGCATGACAAGTTTATGACAAACTAGCCTTTTTTCTGGTCTTCAAGGTCATCAGCCACCTTCATCAGCGCTTCGGCGCGTAGGGAGAGCGGGCTGCCTGCGGGGGCGGCTTGGTGGACGCGTTTGGCGTTGAGGCGCACCGTTTCATAATCACCGAGTAGCGCCGCTTCTTCGGCCAGTGCGATGCTGCTTTCCATGAGCTGCCCGTCTTTGCCATAGGCGGTCGCGAGCTGGCGCCAACTCATCGCGTGGCTATTATCCAGCACCGTCGCCCGCTTGAGCGTTTTAATAGACTCCTTCACGCGCCCATCCACCAATTGCGCGCGACCAAGGTCGGTCCAAAGCAAACCTGAGGACGGGTATCCATCCACGGCCGCCTGATAGGCCTCAATCGATTCCTTCACCTTGCCATTTTCAAACAAAATTTGCCCCTTCAAATCATAAAGGAACGGGTCGTCTGGGCGCGCGGCGAGCAACGCATCCACCTCTGCGAGTGCCTTTTCCAAATCGGGGGAGCGGAAATGCGCAATGGCGCGTGCGAGCTGCGCCGCGATGCTTGTATCGCTCTCAGGGTATTTCGCAAATGTATCTGCCGGTGGGTTCAAAAACGCATAGAGCTTCGCCTTCATGCGCGCATGGGCTTCGTCAAATTTATGCGCGCGCACTTCGCGCTTCTCTGGGCTTTGGCGGCTTATGTAGCTGCGCACATTCGCCACACGTTCCTGCGTGAGTGGGTGGGTGCGCAAATACGGGTCGGCATTGCGGCTGGAGCGGTCTTGCTGGCGCAGCAGCGTGAACATTTCCAGCATCCCATCGGCACTATAGCCCAGCGTATCGACATAGCGCAGCGCCGCTTGGTCAGCCGATTGCTCGTTGGTGCGCACGTCGCCAATCAAATCATGCATGAGGGTGTTTTGCCCTGCCGAGCCAATCGCCGCGCCCGCCTCGCCGCCACCGGCAACACCCACGGCCGCGCCGACCACCGTCGCCAGCAACGTGCCGATTTGGATTTGCTCCGCCTTCGCGGCCAAGCGGCTCAGATGCGCGCCTTCCAAGTGGCCCGTCTCGTGCGCAATCACGCCGATGAGCATGTCCGGATTGTCGGTCGAAAGGATGAGCCCCGTATGCAAAAACAGGTTCAGCCCGCCCGCCACAAAGGCGTTGATGCGCGGGTCCTGCACGATAAAAATACGCACATTTTGCGGGGCGATGCCCGCCACATTCAGCACAGGGTCGGTATAGTTGCGCAGCGTATGCTCAATCTCCGCATCGCGAATCAGCCCCGCATGCGCCGCACTCGCAGGCAGCCACAAAAGCAGCGCCGCACTCACACCAGCTATCACTCGTTTTATCATGAGGGGAATATAGAGCGTATTATTTACGATGCCAAGCGCCGTCGTCACCCATAATACTTACATCCACTTCCTGTTCGATACGCTCTGCAGCACTCATTATGTCTTCTAAGGCGCAGTGGATAGCATAGCGTCCTTTATGCTTTGTTCCGCCCTCATCAATCAAAATTTGTGCGGCCCGCAAAAAGCCTTTGGCTTCCGGAGCATATGCCTGACTCAAGTCTAGACAATTTATAGCGGTGTCTTGCAAATCGATCGCATACATTGCACCATGCGTGCATTCTCTCAGCGGAGCCGTTAGCCTCTCCAAGCGCGCTACGCAGCCTTTAAGCCGCATTTCTTTGATAAAATCGTTCTTCCCTTTTTCCCCTTTTCCTCTCTGCTCTTGCAGCTTACGAATCTCATCAATCTCATTGTCACACGACCACCCTGTACGCCTCAGCCATAACATTGTGTCGATGCCTGCCCGTTCTAAAGTACAGTATTTATGGTGCCTCTCCGTGTAGGCTTTAAACGAAAGACTGGGCCAGACGGTGTTAAACTTATCAACACAGGCATAGAGCTCCGGCACCTTATGCAGCGCCTTCTTCAGTTTCGCCATCGTCTCATCCGGTGCGTCTGTGAGCTTATCAATCAATTCTTGCGCATTGGCTGGGTCACGCTCACCATATCCGCCATCTTGCTCAATCTGCGCCAGCACAGCATCCGCCACGAGTTTCGCCGTTGCCGCGCGTTCCGCAGCATACTCCCCCATCAGCCGCGCAAAAGCGCAGTTGCTATCGTTAAAAAACTCTCGTATCTGCTTGGTTTGATATTCCATTACTGGCCGCGTCCACCTTTGTGACCACGTGTGGATTCCTCTTTGAGCACCGCGTCTGCCTGAGAAAGCGTTTCGTGCATAGCTGCGTTAAAGCCGCTCCATTCCTTCCTTGCAGTCTGCAAGGCCTTCTCCGCAATAGCAGCATGAGACTGCGCAAGCGCGAGCATCGCACGCGTTTCAGGGCAATAACATGTCGCCTCCGCATTGATTGCCTTCACTGCTTTTATCACCTGCGTGATGTCAGACATGGTAACTCGCCCATCGTCAGAAAGGTCTGCCAGTTTCGTCGCCAAATTATTTCCGTTACCGTCAAGCGTCACCTGAGCGATCATAGTGCTCTTTCCTGCTGCGCGTTGATGCGCTATTTTCTCCAATCCGCGCTGAATATCCCCTTGGTAACGCACACAAGCATCGCCTGCACGAATCAAGCCGCGCATGTCATGGAACGGACGGTTCTTTGCCATCTCTTCCTTGCAGCGCTCGCGCATTTCACGGCTGGCAAAATCTTTCCATAAAGGTGCAAGCAACTGATAACTGTTGGCTAGCGGGTCACCGCGCTCTTGCGATAGCTGCACGCCCCACGCCACAGCATCGCCCAGCCTCTCGCCTTGCTTCACGGTTGCATCCACAAATTGCTGCACATTGGCATTTTCGTCCAACGCAAGGCCGTTTAAGCTATCATTATGTTTAAGTTGTGCATGCATCGCAATGGCCATGCACATCGCCATATAAGCCGTGCTGTAAGCGCTACCTTGCAATCCATTTTCAAAGCCACTGCCAAATGTATTTTTAGAGCCTTTGCTCACGTCTTCGATAAAGGGTTTAAGATGTCCTGAAAGTGCCGCCTGCGCAATCAGCGCCTTCTGCGCGTCACTCGCACCTGTAAAGGGCAACGCTTCTGTCGGCTCCTCTTGTTCCTGCAACACAGAAAGGTCGGCTTTTTGCGGTGCACTCGCCCAGCGTTGATGCTCTGCGTCTGGCAGCATGCTTAGAGACTTTTTGTTTAGGCGCTTTACCTTCTCCATGCTCGCAAGCGCATCTTGGCAAAACCCTTCGGCAAACTCCATCGCGCTGGCAGAGGTATTCGCCAGATAGAGCTTGTTTGGATTTTCTGTATTCTTGGCTTCTCGGAAATCTATTAAAGTCGGATGTGCCGCGCGCGTATCTTGCACCGCTTTATGCAAATCATGGAGCATGACTTCCATACTCTCCGTCTCTTTTTGCACCCTATAACCCGCAAACATGCCTTGCTCGATAATCGTTTTATCGCCTATTTCTAGCGGCCGCTCGCCAGAACGTGCGCCTTGCCATACTTCAAAGCCTTCGCGCAGCGCCGGATAATCTTTCTTCACCATAGAGCAACTATTGAAAAAATTATGGTACGGAATGTTACGTTTTGTTTGGAGGCGTCGTTTCTCTCGTTTTTCTATGGTTGGGTTTTGGCGGATAAAATTCTCTGTCCAAGACAGGGGAGACGGAAAATACTGTGCAGCCTCAAAAGCGGGGCCGTAGGTTTTCTCGGAAATCTCTCTCATAAATTCGGCATACATCTGTTTTCGCCCATCGCTTGATAGAGGATTTATTGCCATATGGTCTTCCTCTATGACCGGACTTTCATCGCCGTTTAGCACATCATCCAAACTGCTCTCAAACAGACTACCGTGATGCTCTGCCCGCCACCATTCGAGAATCGATATCTCTGTGAACGCCCCTGCCATGCTTGCATTATAGAGCAACTCCGCAAACGCCCGTTCCGGACTGCCTTTTGGCGTGCCCTCGCACTGGCGTTCATATAAATCACGAATAGAATCCAGCCGGCGGCTATGGTCGTTCACCAATTTCTTCATGGCGCGTTCTTGCTGCTGCCCAAGCATCTTGGATTTGTCAGAGAGATACACCTCTGACACATTCCCCATTCGCCCCAAGTGCCTCACATTCTGCGGCCCTCTGGGTCTTGGCATATCTGGATATTCTTCAACCATCCCACCACTATAGCGGGGCTAGATGACAAGATTATGACAATAAAGGATTAATGACGTGCGGGGGCGGGAATAATGTCTACCAGCTTGGTTTCGCCCTCGGCATCCATCGCGGGGGCGCCGAGTTGCTTGGCAGGGTTCAATTCAATCGCCAGTTCGGGCAGATCGGACGAATCAAAGTCGAAATCGTAATATTCATTCACGCCGATATTGAATGGATTAAACAGGGAAACCAGCATCTTAAAGTGGTTTTTACCGTCAATCGCCACATCCTCTGGCGGCGTAAAATAGCCGCGCAAATCAGGGGTAAAGGCGGTCGGGAACCCATCCTCATAGGCGGGCACAATCACCCCGCCGGTCAGGCCCTTGCCATTCACAAAATAGCGCAGCACAAAGCCGCTGCCTGGCAGCGCAGTTGGCAGGCCTAACTTGTCCCCTACCCCAATCGAAATCGGGCTATTCACGGGGGCGTTCACTTCTGCCTCCAGCACATGACGGAAGCATTTCTTGCCAACCCCTGTACCATCGGCTTGCAGGGCAATCTCTTCGGTCATCGGGCGGTTATAATAATCAAACCCACGGATGCGGATCGCACGTTCGCCTTCCAGCGCGCCATGCACGGTTGCGGTGATATTGCGCAACGGGCGCAACGCTGGGTCTGTCACCACAGCTTGCTTGGTTTGGCTCGCAAAATTCCCTTGCTTCAGCAGCGCATCCACCTCCACAGGGCGTGGGCGGCCAAGGTCGATGATGAACATCTGGCTGCGCACCATATTCGGAATAATCTGGCCAGTGCGCTCATCGACATGTGCGCCGGAAAGCGGTTCATCCAGCTGCACAGTAAGGATGCGCCCTGCCGGAATCTCCTGCCCGCCATGCCACACCACATGGATGTTCGTGTCCGTAAACAGCACCGAGAAGTCCTTTGGCGCACGGAAGAACGCCCCACCAAAAGAAACACTATGCAAACTCGCACCCATATAGCGGCTGCGCACCTTGCCTTTAGGGTATTCAAAGACAAGCTCCGTGCCATTTTGCACAGGATTTTCGAGGACCGTATTTAAAACAGTAAAAGGCATAATGCAGTTGTGGTAGCAGTGCTTGCGCCTTCCAGCAAGCATCTTGCATCAGATATTCGGCACTTTCCTATCAATAGACCACCACAATAAAGAAATAATAAAGCTATAGAATAAGAAAAGGCGTAGCTGGGGGATGCACGCGCGCCCCCGCGAGGCGATGCTGCTTTACGGTTTTTCGCTTGTGTTTCAGCCCGCCCCATGCTGAAAACAAAGCAAGCAGAAAGAAATAGTAAAATGCTTGCTGGGCGATGCAATGGAGGCAAATGAGAGTTATCCCACGCCATCCACAGACATTTCACAGCATATGCACAACTTATCCACAGGTTTACCCCCATGGCGAAAACCATCCTGAATATCATGCTAGCTCGCGGTAAGGGCGGTTTAGAGCAAGCCTTGCTGGATTACAGCGATGCCCTCACCGCCGCAGGTTACAATGTGATTAATGTGGTCCATCCACAGGGCTGGGCGTGTTCCGTTCTCAGTGGGGGCGAGGAACAAGAACGCGGCCAACATACAAACGTTGAGTGGGAAAAGAACCGAGGCCAGGAGGCCGAGCCTTTAGTCGGCGAAGCCGTTAGGCTCATTGCGGAGGACAGTAGTCCAGAGCAGGAGCAAATAGCGAGCAAAGCGAGTGTACAAACCCTCTCCCCGCTAGGCGAATGGGACCCCTTCGCCGCGCGCAAGCTGCGCCGCATCGCCGAGGAGGTGGGGGCTGACGCTGCCATCTGCCACGGCAACCGCGCGATTGGGCTGGCGCTGAGGGGGCTCAAAGGCCGCGTGCCGGTCTATGCCGTTGCGCATAATTACAAGATTCGCCGCTTCCCCGCCTGCGACGGCGCCTTCTGCATCACCCGCGATTTGATAGAGGAGCTGGTGCGCAGCGATATGAAGCGCGACACGCTCTTCCACATGCCCAACCTCGTGCGCGCGCCTGAGGTTCCTGCAACCGCTTTTACCGGCAAGGGACAAGAACGCGGTCAGGAGACCGCGCCTTTAGTCGGCGAAGCCGTTAGTCCCATTGCGGAGGCCAGTAGGCCGGAGCAGGGGAAAACCAAAATAAAATCTATGGGCCGTTTTGTTGAGAAAAAAGGCTTCACCTATTACATCCAGGCCCTCGCCATCCTCAAGCAGCGCGGCCATAGTTTCACTGCCGAGCTAGGCGGCGACGGGCTGCTTGCACCGCTACTAGAGAAAGAGGCTCGCACCCTCGGCCTCACCGAATCGGACCTGCGCTTCACCGGATGGGTGCAAGACAAAGACGCCTTCTGGCGCGACACGGATATCTTCGTGCTGCCCTCTTTGCATGAGCCATTCGGCATCGTGTTGATTGAGGCGATGAGCTATGCCCTGCCCTGCGTGACCACCGACAGCGAAGGCCCCTGTGAGATTATCAATAACGGCAACGATGCCCTGCTCGCCCGCAAAGGCAATGCGGCTTCCCTCGCCGATCAGATTGAAGTATATTTGCAGGATAACAATCGCGCACGCGAACACGGGCTTGCGGCTCGGCAGAAATGCCTAGAGCATTATAGCGTCGCCCGCGCCGCCGAACGCATAAAAGAAGCATTAGACTAGATGAACGATAACGCCCTTATATATAGCGTCCCCAAACATAGTGCCCTGTTCTTATCGGGCTTACAGCGAGTCACTGTTCGCCCCTCTATAGACCGTCAAGGAAACAGCACAGACGCCATTAAAGTAGAAATGCGCTTCTTTCCCAGCCAACTACACCAAAACGCTGACAGCCTCTATGCATATATTAAAGCAAATCCTGAAACCTTTCCGGACAATAGTCTGATACGAAACAAGGAACGTATATTGGTCAGCTTTGACCTAACAGAACCGCGCCATCTTATTGATGATATCATGCAACCTTTGGGGCTTGGTGATGCGGATTCCTTAGCAACGCTACAGCAATTTTTAAATTCACAGTTACAGCACAGTCCGAATAACCATATTTCTTCGCCTGAGGCTGAGCATTTAACCAGCAAGGTGAAAAAGGTTAGCGATTACGATGTCTTCGAAATCCTCCCTCTTAAACATGGAGAGGATGCTGCACTCTTCTCCATCTCAATGCGTTTAATCCACTCACCACAGCAGTCTGAAGCAGCATTGCGCACGGCATTGACGACAGAAGGAATCGCAACACGGCAAAAAGACTATTACGGCGCGCCTGACGGTAGAGGAGATTTTCAAGTGCGCATTCGTACTGATAGCCCGATTGGAGTGGTGGAAGCGATGCAAAAGGCGGGGCTAACCACGTCAGAGGATTATCAAACATTGCTAAGAGAAGCACGAGAAGCTACAGCACGCACATCTGGCAACACAGTACGATTTGTGGATTTTGCTAATCGCGCCCCATCGCCAAAGGACAAGGGCCAAACGCCTTAGCCTAGCGTGTCAAATCTGTGGAGCGGCATTGGCGTAGCTCTGCTTGATAGCGCTGATAATCTTCTCGCGTGTTTTTAAACACGTCTTCATCATAGTATTTGTAATCGCTTCGCATATCGCCCATCTCATCAAGCAACCCTTCATGTTCCGTATGCGCACGGCGCAATTTCATATAATTACTGAAAAGCTGGGCTTCATTATCCCACCAGAATGGACGCACGTTACTCACATCAGGATTATCGCCACGCGCATCTTTAAAGCCGCGCAATGAAAGTTTGAAGTTAGTACGCCTTAGGTCGCTATCATTCTCGATTGCCTCGGCCTGACGCTCCAACTCCCTGTATTCTGGGTTTGCCTGCCGCGCTTGATCCAGCACCACGCCTTCCGCCTGCTCGTAACGATCCCATGCGGCTTTTGCGCAGGCTTCTCTTTGGGCTTGTTGCAGATCATCAGACATAATGTGCTTTCTAACGCTCAGTCACGCCTTGCTTGTAACCCTGCGCATTCGCAGGATCATTCGGCGTTAATTCAAACAGCTCTAGATTTTCAGGCTCTGCCTCATTCGAATCCAAATAACGGCAATTATCTATCTCCGCCAAGCGTGTATCATGCAAATCATAATACGCGTCGCGCACGTCATCATCCGCACGCATGGCTTCACTTACCAAACGCTCATCCTCTTTCAATGCGTTTCCCATCAATCTTGAGTGGAGCTCCACCTGCATCATCGCACTGTTCAGCTCACGCATTTGCTCATAGCCCTGCGGCTCAATCGCCACTTCATGACCGTTACCGCTGATAACAACACCATACTTCTCAAGTACTCGAAGATTATCCCAAAACTCCGGTGATGCACGATAGGTTTGCTGCTCGGCGAGCGCTTCTTCGTTCAATACATAATCGCGTGACCAGCGCTCATCGCCTGCCATTTCAGACTGCATAAACTCTCTGAATGCGTGTTTCGGCTCTGCGTAGCGAGCTTCTACTTCTTCGACACAGGCAACCACAGGGTCATCCTGCTCGTATTGTTCTTCATCTGTTCCAGACATATTCACCTCTCATTTGCGCTATAATAGCACGTAAACATGACGGTTTTATGACATGCCCCACCGGATATTTTCGAGAAAATAGATAAAACTTTACCATTTGTTAACACTTATGCTATAGTGCTACAGTATGGACAAGCGACCAGAATACGAGAAATACGGTATCCAGCTTGAGGAACAGGGTGAAACCACCCATGTCTTCAAGGATGGCGTACTCATTGGTAGCTACACCATCGACATAGAGCATAGCTCGCTGAAGTTTAGTTTTCCCAATAACGATATCTTCAATTTCTTTGCCTATGTCGCCAATGACCCAAAGCAAAACCGTGTGCAATGGGTAAACGAGAACCTGCGAAATGAGAGCATGGACGCGCTGCAAGCCGGCGTCGCCTTCCTCGGTTTCGCCAAGTTTGAAGAGGTAATGCAATATGAGTTGGCGGGAATACACAAGCCAGGGCAGCAACAACACGCCGTCCATTGATTTTCATAAATGTGCGGATGCATGTTTTTCGGGTGCCGAGCAAAATCTGAGCCCACAAGACATCTCTGGCCAAATCAGCCAGCAGACAGGCGTAGGCACGCTTGGTAACGACTTCGGCATCGCATAAAACCCCATCTCCCTTTAGGACCAAGTACGATGGCGGATAGCGAGACGAACGACCCACAAAATGCAGCCGTAGCCTACCTAGCCGTACGTATGCGCGATGTCGCTATTCAGTCCTCCGTTGATGCATTCATCAAAACGTCCGATGCACTCATGAACCATTGGGAAGCCACCGGTGTTTCAACAGAGCAAGAGACCTCACTCGACACCATACTCACCAAAACGCATGATGCGCTTATTGCCATTAAAGAAAACCTTCACGATGAGGACATGGCATCCATTCCAGTCAGCCAAGAGATGCAACAATTTGAGTCGCATTATGACGCCTTCCGCACAAAACTACGCGAGCTTTCCAACTATTTAGAAGGACTTGATACGCTAGATGATAAACTACACGTAAAAGCCATTATCAACTTGGACAAAAACCTCCCCGCCCGCGCCTCCAACCAAGACCAAGGCGACATTGCGTTCAATCTCGACCAAGCGATTGATATAAGCCCTCACGAGGCAATAGACGGAGCTTTAAGTGAATTGCTGGCGCAAGAGACTTCATCTGACCTAGCACCCGAGAACGAAACAGAATCTCCATCCTCCCCCATGCCCGATGACGATTCGGATTTAGAAATCCCCCATTTTGGCAGTGATTGGAAAACGCCGCCTAGCACACATCACACGCAGCCTTCCACACCACAAGCATCAACCGGATGGACGATTCCCCCCGAAGCTGCCGAAGCATCCGCTGAAGTCTATGAAGGCGATGAAATCCCAGAGTTCCTAACGCGCTCAGAAAGAGAGCACAAGGGCTCTGTCGCTGAAAAAGTGAAAAGCCTTCTTTCCTCCTTCGGAAAATAAAAGCCCTAAAGCCTATTTCGCGCGCTCGACGTAGGTCAGCTCACCCGTATGCACAACAATCTTTTCGCCCACTTCGATGAAGGGGGGCACGGTCACGCGCACACCATTTTCTAGCACGGCAGGCTTGTAGCTGTTCGCGGCGGTTTGGCCTTTTACAACGGGCTCGGTTTCCGCGATTTCGAGTGTCACATGGTCTGGTAGGCTCACGCCGAGTGGCTCGCCTTCATAGCTCTCGATGCACACCACCATCCCGTCTTGCAGGAACTTCAGCTGCTCTTCGAGCAGTTCGTTATTGATGTTGATCTGGTCATAGGTCTCCACATCCATAAACACCACTTGGTCGCCCTCGGGGTAAAGATATTGATAGTCACGTTGCTCAAGGCGCACGCGCTCGACTTTCTCGTCCGAACGGAAGCGTTCATTCAGCTTCGTGCCTTCTTTAATCGCCTTCATTTCCACCTGATTAAACGCGCCGCCTTTGCCGGGCTTCACATGTTGGGTCTTGGTCACCACCCAGAGTTTACCTTTATGCTCTAGCACGTTACCTGGGCGAATCTGCACACCATCAATCTTCATAGTAGTTCCTTTTTAATTGCCCCTGCTACGGACTCCTGTCCTTCGCAATGGGCCTAACGCCTGCGGCGACTAAAGATTAGCCTACTGGCTAAAGGTTATTCTTTTTACTGTTACTGCTTCGGCCTACTGGCCAAAGGTTGTTTTCTGGCCTCTCCATTAGCATGGTACGTTACACGTAGCAAGCGCGACTCGCAGCCCCTTCACCACAACTTTTCGGCGAATTTTATGACAGCCATATGAAGATTTTTTAAACACTATTCTTAACAAGCATTAACCATGGTATAGTATGCTGGCTATGAAAGACCAAAAGATAGAAACCACAGACATATCGCTCAGCAGTGCCGCAATTAGCTATGGGCGCAAAAACAAAGATTTTGCGCATGCTGCAAGCCACTATGCAGAAGAACTACGAGAAGCCAACACCCAAATTGGCCAATCAATGAAAACACCTGTCGGCGCGTTGCACGCTAGCTCCATTACCAAACCTTATGAGGAAGTTAGCGATGACAAGCATGAAAAGAACCTCATGGAAGATTATGGCACAGCCATCGCTGGGCAAGATGATTTTTATCGCGCAGAATATTTCGCGAGGGCAGCCATCTCCGTACTGAAAATGGTGCACGCCAAACAAGCCCAGAGTGAACTTCTGCCAACAGATATATCAGACACGACAGGACTCGCCCGCACCCTAAATTACCAATGTGATATCCTCAATGTATTGCTACAAAGCCGTGTGCAGCATAATAGCGAGCAAAAACCTCTGACACACACAGACCGCATGGAGTTACAAAAACAATTAGATACAGCGACAAAGAGCGCTTCAACACACTTCAGCGCCATTACGGAAAGAATCAAATCGTACGACAGCCCATCGCTTGATTCGAATGCACGCGATATGCTGAAATTTGCAACAATGCTATCTGAAAAATCCGAAAGAATGCTGCGGCACTTCCAAACCTCCTCCCATGACAAGCATACCAACGCCCCCCTAAAACGAAGGTGAGTGATATCGCATTTTTCCACCCGCTTACCTTCAATAGCCCCAAAGAACTGACTCCGCTACAAAGCCAAGCCCTCGCGAACGCCAAGATTGACAATAGCGAAATCAAAAATGCGGTGCTTGCATCTGCTCAAAATTGCGAAACCCCTTTCACGACCCAAATCGAACAAATGCGTCATGATTTGTTTTATGTATATAAACTTACCGAGGCGGCGTATGAACTCCATGACTCCGCAGGACAGGCTGGTGATGACTATACACCAGAAATGCTTCTGCACATGGATTTATGCGGAGAAGATGAACTCACCGCCAGCCTCGTAGGCTGTTTAGATGAGAGTTTGTTCGCTTTGCTTGATAACTGCGATAAACGCATGAATCTAAAAAAATGCACACAATCACTGGATAATATTGGTGAAGACCTCTGCAACATTGAGGGCGCAATGGAAGAATACCACGCCACCTGCAAAGAGAACCCACATTACACAGAAAATGCGATCCCAGAGACGATAGACCCAAGCTGGTCACGAGAAGAAGCATTGCATTACGAGTCACGTGCTCTGGTACAACTCGCTGAACGATATCTTCAACAGCTCAGTAAACGCTATGACCTTTTCCGCGAAGATTTATTGCTGGAGCAAAAGCATCAAAATGGCAAAGGCTCAGGCCCTCAACGCGATACAGGCCCCAGCCGATAGGGCCAGCTAGAACCGTCATAAATCTGTAATCTCAATAGGGTATATTAGCCTCATGGTAGATGAAAACACAGACCTAATAGTGCTCGATAGGTGCTACAGTGAGGATGAGAACAAGCCTCTAGCCGACACCCTGCTCAATGCACTGCGCGACGAGCGCTGCACCATTTGGGTTGAGGGGCATATACGCAACCAATTGGCCGAATATGACACTAATCATAACGGCATTATTGATGGCGCGAACTTTCCTGTGTTGGGCTTTGACAATGAATATAACGGCCTCATACAAGCGCTAGAGTCTGGCATGCGCTATGACCGCGAGACGATGCGGGCTATCGAGAATGGTGTAGAAGTAACTCCGACGATGATTGCTAGCATCCTGAGCCATGCTGCAATCACCGACCTACGGCAAGATCCTGTTATCACTGACGAGGAGCCAGCGTCTTCCCTTCAAGCTCCAAGCACCCCTTCCTCACAGACTATTCCTACGCTGCGTGATAATGGCGACCGCAACACGGTCATTGCCAACCGCTAATCCCGCTCCCACCGTTGGCTGGGATGCTCCACCAAGCGCCCTAGCCGCGCCTCATTTGTGGTAAGCACACTGTTCGGTCTATGCTCTTTTATCTGCCCTACCACCCCGCGCACGGTTTCGGCATGTTCTTCCGCCTTGCGCTCTTTCCACGCCTCAATCGCATCCCGATTCTCATGCTTTGCTAGGATGGTGGCATCCCTCCATGTTGGATGCGGCGCATTCGTTGCCCCACCGCCCAGCGCCTTAATCTGCTGCACCATGCGGTCGGTGGTTCCGTCCTCCGCTTGCTGCTTCATCTTACGATCCATCTCTTCTTTGATCCGCACATTGGTGCGGAATCGATTGAGATTCTCCTCTGTCAGCAGCGGTTTTTTTTGCGGTCCGTCCAGCCAATGCTTCGCCGCGTCTTGTGAGGCGAACGGGCTTCTATAGCCTGTCAAATCATAGACTTGCTCAGCAATAGCATCTGCATTCTCTTGGTAGTGCTCCTCCATCGCAGCAAAATAATCTCTCACCTTTTCCGGTGTGGTCAATTCCTCCAGCTGCCCTTCAAATGACAACTTTCTCCCCTTGTCTTTCGTCAGATGCGATAATATGCCCTTTGCTTCCTCTGGAACCTCCAGCACGCGCTCCCGATCTATTGCTCTCCACCAGTCTTTCCCATTTACCTGAGTATCTTTTATCAGTTTTTTGAGGGGCCCCAGCATCTCTGTATCCAGTTTTCGCAGCTCGCGGACAAGGCTTTCAGGGTGCGTTTGGGCCTCCTCGCTCATGCGCCCTAATACTGCTTTAAATTTTGGCCATTGCGACAAAAACCGATCACATTCCGTGTTCAACTCTCCTGCTAGTTGCTCTGCCGATACATCGAGACATTTACGCCGATAATCGCAGCCCGAAAGGTTAGCGTGCCCCCATCTCAACGCATTCTCAGACTGAAATAATTCGTCAGAAAAATGCTCAATATCTTGGCCGATATTGCGCTCAAACACTTCTGGAAAACTGCTAAAATGCCAACTTTCTCGCACAAGAATACCATAGACATATTGCGCGAGCGCGCGCGGTGGCATTGTGCCCGTCGCGCCGGCTTTTATAACCTCGGCAGGTAGCCCTGCTAGCACATCTGCTCCGCCCAACATAGCCGAAGGATTCACCGCCGCCGCCCCCATCCCCGCCAGCACCTTGCGGCGGGTTGCATCGGTCGGCATATCCATATGCTCCGCAAAAATACGCTTCAGCTCAGAAATAAAACTTTTTCTATCCGTCTCATTCATCGCGCCAGCCCATCCTTCTGGTTGCGTGCTTCGCTTGCCTGAAACTCACCAGACGCTACACGGTCCAAACGTTCTTGATGCGATGTGCCGTTGCCATGCCGGCGCAGCTCGCCGAGCTGCCCGGCCACCCCGCGCACCTTCTTGGCGTGTTGATTCCTCAGCTCTTGCAACTTCGGATTATCCTCCCGAAAGGAAGGCTCTTTGCCTGCGTCCTCGCACATATCTATCTCGCGCCATTGCTCTGTGCCGGGAATTTGATGTCCCGTAACACGTTTCAACGCATGGGAAATATCCATTTGGCAGTAACTTCCACGAATAATATCCGGAACATCATCGGTTTGAAATGGTACATAGTCTGAGTGGTTAAAATCCGCAAACCGCTCTATCCAATTCTCTCCTGCTAGCGTTTCATTGCTGTTGTCCAAAAAGCCTTGCACAAATCCTTTGCTAGATACTGGGAGCTGCTTAGCACTTTCTATGCCTTTTCGTGCCACACTGCTTAAGCGATTATATTCGTAGCCATCAGGTATAAATCCACGAAATTGCTGCATCATCGATGCATCTACTTGCCCCATGGCAGTGCGTGCAAGATCGGGCTCACGCATGCATATTTGATACGCAGCTATGTAGCGTTCTTTGTACGCGTTCACGCGGGCACACATCGCCTCTGCGGCCTTATTCAAATCGCCCGCAGTACACCGCGCAAGCAAGCTCTTCGTCTTGGCATCGAGCACAACCGAATTTTTGCCGCGCAAATACGTATCCAACAGCTCTAACTCATTACCAAATGAAATGGATTCGTCTAACACATCCTCTCCAAGCAGGCATGCTAGCTCCTCCGTTGCACCACAATCAGAAAGCATTTGCGCATAGACCGTACGGGCGGATTCCATCATAATCGGGGCTGTAATCTTAGCAACATTGCCAGACGCCACGGCCTGCAATGCCTCTAACGGCACGTTCGCCCCCGGAATCGCCGCGCCGGCCACCGCACACGCTCCCTGCACCAGTGCCTTGCGACGGCCTGGGTCAAACTCCGCGTCACGAAACAGGCGCGCCATCAAGCTGCGCAATTTCTCGCTATTACTACGATTGTCACTCATCCGCCCCTTCTAGCAGGGATAGATGACAGTTTTATGACGCTACAGCACCCGCATTTGCATGGCGTTCGCACCCTTCGCGCGCACCCAGTTGAGGTATTGGCTGAGCGCATCGACCTGATCATCGTGCGCAGCGTGGGGGAAGCCGACCAGCTCCGCCTCAAATTCGGGCAGCCAACTCGTATAGTTCGGCAGCGCGACCTTGCCTGCTTCAATGAGCGGGGTGACTTGCGCAAAGCGCGTGACCTTGTCGCCCTTCGGCTGGATGGCAATGACCGGCAACTGCGGCTGCTCACGGCGCATATCCTGAATCAGCGATTGCCCGCTCGCCTTATCCTCGATCAAAATCGCATGGGGTGAGAATCGCCCTGCCCGCTCTATCATAGCGCGTTTGAGGTCAGGATATTCCAGCCGCAGCACCGCCACATCCAGAATCCGGTGCGTCCCATCCTCCATCTCGGCAGCCGTCAGGCACACAGACGGGTCATTCCCCGCCGCCGCCTTATGCGCGGTATCCCAGCTTTGGGTAACATATTTAAAATTATCCATATTTAACGGTTCCTTAATATTTAGCGGATAAAATGAAGACTCAGAAGGACCAAGGAAAAACAATATAAGGGCTTCGTATGGCTAGCACACAAGACATCATGGACCGCCTCTCGCAGTTGGAAACCTACTATGGCGCGCGCTTTCAGCAAGGCGACCGCATTGCTGCATGGATTGTTGAAGGCGGCTTAGATCAAGGCGCCGATGGCATCCGTTTGGTAAACCCTACCCACCGAAATCCCTCCAGTGAACTAGGCTCTCTTGGTGAAGCGTATGAAGGACGTCAGGTGCAAATCCAAGGCACTGTAGCCGTGCTGACCGATGTACAGCGTGATGCTGTACTTG
>CAYFFN010000005.1:0-25072 GCA_964342335.1 uncultured Azospirillaceae bacterium | reverse complement strand
TCTTCATTGTGTCATCCCGAGCGTAGCCGAGGGATCTAAGATTTCTCCACGCGCTACGCTTGGTCGAAATGACAACATACTACGCACCGAGTTCAGCGAACAAATCGGTGGAGATATAACGCTCTGCGGGAGAGGCGATGATGCAGACGATATTTTTGCCTGCCATCTCATCGCGCGCGCCCATTTCGAGCGCGGCTGCCAAAGTCGCGCCAGAAGAAATGCCCGCAGGGATACCATCCAGCATCGCGGCTTTGCGCGCAGTGACGAACGCCGTCTCATTGCCGATGGTAATCACTTCATCCACCAATTCACGGTTTAGGTTGCCGGGGATAAATCCTGCGCCAATCCCTTGGATTTTGTGTGGGCCAGGGTTGCCGCCGGAGAGGACGGGCGAATCCTCGGGCTCTACCGCAACGAGTTTCAGCTCTGGGTTCTTCTCTTTCAGCACCGTGCCCGTGCCTGTCACCGTGCCGCCTGTGCCGACACCAGCGAGGAACACATCGACTTTTCCATCCAAGTCATTCCAGATTTCATTTGCTGTAGTACGCTTGTGAATGTCTGGGTTGGCGGGGTTTTCGAACTGTTGCAGCATATGCGCGTTCGGGTTGCCTGCGACAATCTCCTCGGCCTTCTCAATCGCGCCGCGCATCCCGCCAGAGGCAGGGGTGAGCTCCAATTGCGCGCCCAGAATTTTGAGCATCTTGCGGCGCTCCATAGACATGCTTTCTGGCATGGTGAGGATGAGTTTATAGCCCTTCGCCGCGCACACAAACGCAAGCGCAATGCCGGTATTGCCCGAAGTGGGCTCCACCAAAATACTGTCTTTATTTAGTGTGCCAGAAGCCTCTGCCGCCTCAATCATCGAAAGCGCGATGCGATCCTTCACAGAAGAAAGCGGATTGAAGAATTCCAGCTTCGCATAGATATTCGCTTTGCTGCCTGCCTCTTCGGCAAGGCGGTTCAGCTTCACCATCGGCGTGTCGCCAATCGTGTCGATGATGCTGTCATAGACGCGGCCGCGTCCTTGGGTGGTGTATTGGGTCATAGCATTCTCCTAAATCGTAAAGTCCGGTTTGGGTTGGTCGGTTGTTTCAAAATCGCTAACCTGTTCGCACAAATCGGCGAGCGTGATATTCTCCATCTGCGCGAAGGCCGCTCCGAGTGCGCGGTCGCAAATCGGCGTGATAATTTTTCTGCCAAGCGGAGACACGCGCTGCGGGGTGAGTATCTCTTCTTCGGTGAGTGCCTCGCATATATCGCGCACATGCAAGCGGCGGCGTTCCTTCGCGAGTACGTAGCCGCCACGTGGCCCGCGCACACCGCGCAGCAAACCATGATGCACCAGTTTTTGGAGCACGGGCTCAAGGTAGCGCGAGGGTTGGTCGAGCTTCTCGGAAAGCGCCTTGCCAGAGACGGGGTCACCGCCCGGGCTGCAGGCGATGTGAATCACCGCCTCAAGCGCCGCGCATTGTTTCTGTGAGAGGCGAAGCATTAAGCCGCGCTGCTTTTTGCAGCCGTGCCTGTGGAGCCGAAGCCACCTGCGCCGCGCGCTGTTTCATCAAGGCTATCGACCTTGTCCCACTCGGCGCGGGTATAAGGTGCAATCACCATCTGTGCGATGCGAAGTGCAGGCGTAATCGTGAACGGTTCATTGCTCAAATTCACCACAATCACCCCAATCTCGCCGCGGTAATCTGCATCAATCGTACCCGGTGCATTCACCAGCGAAATACCATGCTTCAGTGCCAAGCCAGAGCGCGGACGAATCTGCGCTTCATAGCCTTTTGGCAAGGCAATCGCGATGCCCGTCGGAATCAGTTTGCGCTCCAGTGGCGCAAGGGTGATGTCTGCATCAATCGCAGCGAGCAGGTCCATGCCCGCGCTGTCTTCCGTTGCGTAGAAAGGCAAGTCTAGCGCCGCGCCATGCGGCAATTGGGTGATAGGAATCTGAACCATTATTTCTCTCCTTTAAGATGGGTTGCGATGGTGCCTGCGAGTTTTTCTGCCACGGCGCTTTTGGTCATTTCATCCCAGCTCTCAGTCTTTCCGTCGCGCAAGAGATGGATGCGGTTACTGTCGGAGCCGAAGGTTTTTCCTTCGCCTACTTCGTTCGCTAGAATCCAGTCACAGCCTTTCGCCGCGAGTTTCGCCTGTGCATTTTGCATCAGGTCATCGGTCTCGGCGGCAAAGCCCATGACGAGTTGCGGGCGAGGGGATGACTGGCTGATAGCATACAGAATATCGGGGTTCTCAATGAAATTGAGCGGCGGAATTTCGCGCCCTTCCAAATCCCGTTTTTTGATTTTCTTTTCGTAGGATGCATCCGGCCGCCAATCGGCCACGGCAGCGGCGCACACCACGATGTCTGCGGGCAAAACCTTCTCGCATGCCGCAAGCATTTGCTCCGCGGTTTGGACTTTATGGATATGGCAAAAAGCAGGGTCAGGCAGTTGCGTTGGGCCGCTCACCAGTGTCACGTCTGCCCCCGCGAGTGCGAGCGCTTCCGCAATCGCATGGCCTTGTTTTCCGCTAGAGCGATTGCCCACAAAACGCACCGGATCAATCGGCTCATAAGTAGGGCCAGACGTCACCAAAGCGCTGTAGCCCGACAGCACCCCTTGCTTGCGCGCGCGCGCAAAAATATGGCGCAGGATTGTCTCTTCATTTGCCATGCGCCCCACGCCCACTTCGCCGCAGGCGAGCGTGCCGGATTCTGGCGTGATAATTTCCACGCCGTCTTCTTGCAGCGTTTGGATGCTGCGCTGGGTGGCGGGGTTCTCCCACATTTTATGGTTCATGGCGGGCGCGACCAGCACGGGCTTGTTGGTCGCGAGCAGCGTAGCAGAGGCGAGGTCATCCGCCGTGCCATTCGCCATCTTGCGCAACAGGTCTGCACTTGCAGGCGCAACCAGCACCAAGTCTGCTTTGCGCGAAAGTTGAATATGCCCCATCTCCACTTCGTCTTTGAGCGAGAATAGCTCGCCATAGGTCTCACGCTCGGTGAGGGAGGAGACAGCCAGCGGGGTGATAAACTCCGCACCGCCAGAGGTGAGAATACAATCCACCTCAATCCCTTTTTCGCGCAGGCGACGAATCAAGCTCAGGCTCTTATACGCACTAACACTGCCGGAAATAATCAGAAGGATGGAATTTATGTCTGCCACAAGAAAAACACTCTTTTCGTCTGTGAAAATAGGTAATTCACATTGCGGTGAATTTCAAGGGGAGTCAGAGCTGTACGCACAGTCAATTTGGCCAGTAGGCCAATCTTTAGTGCGCGAAGCGCTTAGGCCTATTGCGTAGCGCAGCAAGCGCGGAGCAGGGGCAATTAAATATTCTATCCCGCGACTTCAAAAACCAGAATAGCGGAGAGAATAATCAGTGCGCTCCATGCGAAGAAAATCCACTGACGGTTGCCGCTTTTTTGCGGGCCGACCATGCGGCGCACGGTTTCTTCGCTCAAGGTCAAGCCGCCTTGGTCAATCGCATCGAAGAACCGGTCTGCATGCTTGAGCAAAGCGGGCAGGCGTTGCAGCGAGTCGCCGACCTCTTCTGCGCGGCGTTTGATTTGCGCGGCAGGGCCGAGATTGTCCATCGCCCATTGCTTGATGAGCGGCTCGGCGGTCTTCCACATATTCACATTTGGATTGAGGCGACGGCCTACGCCCTCGGCAAGCATCATGGTTTTTTGCAGCATCAAAAGCTGCGGCTGCGTTTCCATTTGGAACGTCTCTGCGACGGCAAAAAGTTGGCCTAATAATTTGGCGATAGAAATCTCGTTAAGTGGCTTCCCGAGAATCGGTTTCGCAATCGCGCGGTTGGCCTGCGCAAACAAATCGACATCGGTGTTTTTCGGCACATAACCCGCATCCACATGCATCTTCGCGACCTTGCGATAATCCTCACTGAGGAACGCCCAGAGCATCTCCGCGAGGTAGAGCTGCGTGGGTTTGTCGACGCGTCCCATAATCCCGAAATCGACCACGGCGAGCGTATTATCGGGGCGCACAAAAATATTGCCCGGATGCATATCTGCATGGAAAAAACCATCGCGAAAGACCTGCTTGAAGAAAGAGATGGAGGCGTTATGCACCACCGCTTCTAAATTGCAGCCCGCGGCTTTGAGCGCGGGAATATCATTCACCGGAATCCCCTCGATGCGCTCCAGCGTCATCACGTCTTTTCCGGTGCGCGTCCAATCCACTGCCGGTACATAAATCTCTTCGTCTGCGAGCGTGTTGTCGCGGAACTCTTGTGCGGCCGCGGCTTCGTAGCGGAGGTCCAGTTCAAAGTGCAATGCTTTGGTGAGGGTGTGTACCGTTTCCAAAGGCTTGAGGCGACGCCACTCTGGCAGACGTTTTTCGGCAATATGCGCGATCCAAATCATCAGCTCGATATCCGCATCGAACGCGGTGCTAATGTTCGGGCGCAGAATCTTCACCGCCACGTCTTCGCCGTCCACGGTGGTGGCAAAATGCACCTGCGCGATGGAGGCGGCCGCGACAGGTTTTTCATCAAAGGATTTATATATTTCGTTCAGCGGTTTTTCGAACTCTTCCTCGATGGTTTTCTTCGCGGTTTTGAACGGGAAGGGCGGAAGTTTGTCTTGCAGGTAAGACAGGTCATTGGCGATTTCTTCCCCCACCAAATCGGTACGGGTGGAGAGGGCTTGCCCTAGCTTGATAAAGGTTGGGCCGAGCTCTTGTAGTGCGAGGCAGAGGCGCTCGCCTTTGCGCATTTTGCGGTATTTCTTTTGCGCGGTGTGTTTGCAGAGCAGCGTCACCACGCGCGGCATGTTCATCGCATCAAAACAAAACAGCGCATCATATCGCGCTAATGTGTAGCCGATTTTAACGAGGCGAATACTGTTTTTGACACTGCTGAACATTAGATTTTCCAACCTGAATGAATCGCACAAACCCCGCCCGTGAGGTTATGGTATTTCACGCGTGAGAAGCCTGCTTCGCCAATCATATTTGCAAAGCGTTCTTGATCGGGAAACTGGCGGATAGACTCGACGAGATACTGATACGAATCGCGGTCATTCGCGAGCATTTGTCCCATGCGCGGGATGAGATGAAAACTATACTCATCGTAAATTTTTCCGAGCAGCGGGTTCGTCACTTTGCTGAATTCCAGCACCTGAATTTTCCCGCCGGGCTTCAGCACGCGATTGGCTTCCTTTAACGCTTTGGGGATATCGGTCACGTTTCGAATACCAAACGCAATCGTGTAAGCATCAAAGCGATTATCTTCAAACGGCAGCTCCTCTGCATTGCCGCACACCCATTCAATATCGTGAATGTTTTTATCGACGGCGCGGCGCTGGCCGACTTTGAGCATTTCTTCATTGATGTCACAAAGCGTAAGCTTCGCGCCCGCACGCTCACGAATACGAAAGGCGATATCGCCCGTGCCGCCTGCAACATCGAGAATTTCCATGTCCGCACGCGGGTGGAGCATATCGACAAAACGCGCCTTCCATACACGGTGCAACCCGCCAGACATCGCGTCATTCATCAGGTCATACTTGCCCGCGACGGACTCGAAGACATGCTTCACCTTGCCGGTTTTCTCGCTTTTATTGACTGTCTCAAACCCGAAATGGGTGGTTTCTTCCTGCGTAGACACTTGCCTTTGCCTCCAATGATACCTAGTTGCTGTGTGTCTAAAACCTTTTTGCACGAGATACAAGCGCCATGCCCGAATTACCTGAAGTAGAAACCGTTGTCGCCGGATTGCGCGAACGCATGGCAGGGCGCGAGATTGTTTCGGTGCAGCTCAACCGCCCCGATTTGCGCTTTCCCTTTCCTCCGCTTTTTGAGGAGCGGCTAGAGGGCAGGCGCATTACCAACGTCACCCGCCGCGCTAAATATATGCTGTTTCACTTAGATGACGGCAATGCTGTGCTCGCCCATTTGGGCATGTCCGGCACAATGCGCTTTGAGTTGGTGGATGATTACGAAGCGCGCAAGCACGACCATGTGCTGTGGGAATTGGAAGGCGGCGAGTTTTTCGTGTTTCGTGATCCGCGGCGTTTTGGCTCCATGCTCTGGGTGGAGCAGGGCGAGGAGGCGTCGCATCCCATGCTCGCCCATCTCGGGCCAGAGCCTTTAAGTGACGGATTTAACCCAGAATATTTAGCCGAACAGCTTAGTAAACGTAAAAGCGCGGTCAAAGTAGCGCTCATGGACCAGCAATTGGTGGTCGGAGTGGGGAACATCTAT
This sequence comes from uncultured Azospirillaceae bacterium, assembly GCA_964342335.1. GTDB lineage: Bacteria > Pseudomonadota > Alphaproteobacteria > Rickettsiales > UBA3002 > CAYFFN01. Next base: position 18,845 of record CAYFFN010000005.1, on the reverse strand, counting down.
GCCAGTGAGGCGTTGTTTCGTGCCAAAATCCATCCTGCATTGCCTGCGAATAACTGTGCTAAGTACTCAAAAAATATAGTAAAATCAATTCAAGGGGTGCTGCGTGAGGCGATTGCCTCTGGCGGTTCGACTTTGCGGGATTATGTTCGCTCGGATGGGGACTTAGGCTATTTTCAGCATCATTTTGCCGTATATGGACGCGAAGGCGAGCCCTGCGTGCGTTGTCAGACGCCGATTTCGCGCTTGGTGCAGGCCAATCGTGCGAGCTATGCATGTGAGACATGTCAGCCATGCAAAAAGCGCCGAAAATCAGCGGCTTGAGCGGCTCTATTTGCCTTGTGGATAAAGTGTCTATCCATTGATAAATAAAGGGAAAATCGCTATCCACAGACTTATGCTGCATTGCAAAGCGCAACTCAGAGTGGTGCTAATTGCAACCGCAAAAAATGGCAGGATTTCAACTACTGTTACGGTCAAGAAAAAATAAAAACTTTTTTTACAGCAAATCGCCTTGACTCCGCAGTTTGCCGTGGCTACTGTGCGTTTCTCCCAGCGACGGGAGCAAAGCAAATACTAAGGAAATAGAACGAAAATGGCACATCACAAATCGGCTCAAAAACGTATTCGCCAAACCGAGCGCCGCACTGACATCAACCGTGCGCGCCGTTCACGCATTCGTACCTTCATCAAACGTGTTGAAGCAGCGATTGTCGAAGGCGATCACGATAAGGCAAAAGAATCTCTGCGTCAGGCTCAGCCTGAAATTATGCGCGGCGTTTCAAAAGGTGTACTGAAGCTTGGCACTGCGTCACGCAAAGTAAGCCGCCTGTCTGCACGTGTGAAGGCATTAAGCGCTGCTGCTTAATTCCTAACACGAATATAATTTGAATAAGTAATACACGCTCCGCATTCGCGGGAGCGACGAGTAAGCAAGCTCGGCGCACAGGATAAGTGCGCCTAATGGGGTACATATGGCATTTGCCGTAGCACAGACCGACTATTTTCCAGAGCGTTTTAACGACGCACTCGGTTACGCCGGCGACATTACCTCTGAAGAATGCTGGAACCTTTTGGTAGAGAATAACGATGCGGCGCTAGTAGATGTCCGCACGCAGGCCGAGTGGGCTTTTGTAGGAGTCCCCAATCTACAATCATTGAATAAGCACGTGCATGGGATATGCTGGAAGTTGTACCCCACCATGCAAGTTAATACAGATTTCATCACGCAGTTAGAGCAAGTCGTTCCCAATAAGGAAACGCCTATTGCCTTTCTGTGCAAAACCGGAGGTCGCTCGCTGGATGCAGCCGTGGCCGCCACCCAAGCCGGATACAAACATGCCTACAATGTAGCGCATGGATTTGAAGGCGACAAAAACGAACACGGACAACGTGGTGAAGTAAACGGATGGAAAGCAACTCGATTAGCGTGGGAGCAACAATAAAAAATGGCAAGCGGTCAAATCCAACAACAACGTCTACAGAAGTACCAAGAAATGCATGCACGTTGGGAGCGTATCAGGGAACGCCTCAACGCCTCTTACGGGGAAGCAATCTTTAACAGCTGGCTGCGCCCTTTGCGCCTGGCCGATATCAAAAACGGGCAGGTAATGCTCACGGTTCCAACGCGTTTCATGCGCGAATGGATTCTCGCTAACTACATTGACAATATTTTGCGTTTCTGGACGGCAGAAGACCGCACCATCCACGCGGTGGACATCTTCGTGCGCCCAGAAGCACGCAACCCGATTACGACGGCTCCAGCGGAGAGCCATGTATCTTCTTATGACCCAATGGCGGCGTCTAACAGCAATGCCAGCAGCGATGTGCATACGTCAGAAGAAGATGGTCGCCTTGGCTCGCCGCTGGATCCTCGTTACACCTTCGAAAACTTCGTTGTCGGCAAGCCAAACGAGCTAGCCTATGCCGCAGCGCGCCGCGTGGCGGAGAGCGAAGCCGTGGTCGATGGTTGTAACCCACTATTCCTTTACGGTGGCGTTGGCCTCGGTAAGACCCACCTGATGCACGCGATTGCATGGCACATTCGTCGCCAGCAACCCGAGCGCAAAGTAATGTATCTTTCTGCAGAGAAGTTCATGTACCATTTCGTACGTGCGCTGCGCTTCAAAGAGACGATGTCGTTCAAAGAGCAGTTCCGCTCGGTCGATGTGTTGATGATTGACGATATTCAGTTCATCAGCGGCAAAGATTCAACGCAGGAAGAATTCTTCCATACCTTCAACGCGCTGATTGACCAAGGCAAGCAGCTCATCATCACCGGTGACCGTTCACCGTCTGATTTGGATGGTATCGAAGAGCGCGTGCGTTCACGTCTCGGCTGGGGCTTGGTGACCGACATTCACACCACCAGCTACGAGCTGCGTCTGGGCATTCTGCAAAATAAAGTAGAGAAAATGCAGGGCGTGATGGTGCCGGATAAAGTGGTCGAGTTCCTCGCACACAAAATCACCTCCAACGTACGTGAGCTGGAAGGCGCGCTGAACCGTGTGGTTGCCCATGCAACATTGGTCGGCACTCCAATTACGCTCAAATCTACGCAGGAAGTGCTGGTGGATCTGTTGCGTGCGAATGATCGCCGCATCACCATCGAGGACATTCAGAAGAAGGTCTCTGGCCATTATAATATCAAAGTCTCCGACATGCATTCGGCGCGCCGCTCTGTAGCGATTGCCCGTCCGCGTCAGGTGGCGATGTATTTGGCCAAGAAGCTCACCAGCAAGAGTCTGCCAGAGATTGGCCGTCGCTTCGGTGGCAAGGACCACACGACCGTGATGCACGCCGTGAAGCGTATCGAAGAACTCTGCCGCAAGGACCAAGAGTTCGCCGAAGACGTGGAACTGCTGACCCGTATGCTTCAGTCCTAGTTGGGTAGTAATACAAGCGTTCAAATAGATTGTTTCGCTTGTGGACAAATCGCGCTTTTTATGCGCGATAGCGCCCGCTAGCTGCTAGTTTCGCTGTGTATAACAACACAAGGGTTCACTGCTATGGCACAAGCCGCTGAAGTCCAATCACAGACGACATCTCAATCCGTTAAGCTCCAACTCGAGCGCGCTGTTCTGCTCAAAGCGCTAGGCCATGTGCAGTCCGTTGTTGAGCGCCGCGGGACGATTCCGATTCTCGCGAACGTGAAAATTATGGCCGAAGGCGGCGAAGTGAAACTGACCGCAACGGACATGGACATTGCCGTGGTAGAGACCATTTCTGCGCAAGTGGAAGAAGAGGGCGGCGCGACCGTTCCTGCCCACATGCTCTATGAAATCGTGCGCAAGCTGCCAGACGATGCAACGATTGAATTCTCTGTAAAAGCAGGTGACAGCAAAGCCGTGATTAAGTCCGGCAAGTCACGCTTTACCCTTTCTGTATTGTCACCAGACGACTTCCCCGTGATGGCGGAAGGCGAGTTGCCACACAGCTTCTCAATTGCGTCTGCGGAATGTGTTGCGCTGGTGGAGAAGACCCGCTTCGCGATGTCTACGGAAGAAACCCGTTACTATCTGAACGGTGTGTATCTGCATGCGGCAAATGACGATGGCACGCAAGTGCTGCGCGCAGTGGCGACCGATGGTCACCGCCTCGCACGTATGCAAATTGCATTGCCCGATGGTGCAGCAGAAATCCCAGGTGTGATTATCCCGCGCAAGACGATTGGCGAACTCTTCAAGCTCGTGCAAGAGCAGGGTGTAGAAGAAGTGCAGATTGCACTGTCGGATAGCAAAATTCGTTTCGTATGCGGTTCTGCCGTAATCGTGTCTAAGCTGATTGACGGTACTTTCCCTGATTACGACCGCGTAATCCCAACGGGTAACGACAAAATCATGGAAGTGGAAGGCAAGCTCTTCTCTAACGCGGTGGATCGCGTATCCGTTATCGCGTCTGAAAAATCGCGTGGCATCAAGCTTTCGCTCAAGCCAAACTCACTGACTCTTTCTGCTGTGAGTGCGGAGCAAGGCGACGCGACCGAAGAAATCGCCGTGAATTACGGTGCAGACACGGTAGAGATCGGCTTCAACTCACGCTACCTGCTCGACATGATGGCGCAAATCGAAGGCGATTCTGCGCAGTTCGTATTCGCAGATTCTGCAGCTCCCGCACTCGTGCGTGACCCTGCAGATGTCGGCGCTCTCTACGTTATCATGCCAATGCGCGTGTGACGTCTAACGTCATTTCCTTAAAGCAGTGGCGCTAGCTGAAGCATCTGAAAGCGTAAGTGAGAAACCCTCGCGCTATGCGGTGAGTAAGCTCACGCTGCAATCCTTTCGTAATTACGATTTTGCATCACTGGATGTGGGCCAAGATTCCGTCGTGCTTACGGGCCATAACGGCGCGGGGAAAACCAATATCCTCGAAGCACTTTCACTGCTCATTCCCGGTCGTGGGATTCGCAGTGCCACCGTGGGCGAGTTGGATAATGTGAAGCTCTCCATGCCATGGGTCGTCTCTGCCGATGTGACCAGTGGCGAAGACGAGTTGCATATTGGCACTGGCCGAGATGCAAGCGCGCCCACCGAAAAACGCCTTGTGAAAATCGATGGCGATGCGCTCTCTAGCCAAAACCATCTCGCACGTTATATGTCTGTCGTGTGGCTTACTCCACAAATGGATTCGCTGTTCCGAGATTCAGCAGGCATGCGCCGCCGCTTTATTGATAGGCTCGCTTATAGTTTCGACGCCGAACATGCCAGTCACGTAAATGCCTATGAGCGCACAATGCGCGAGCGTAACAAACTGCTCTCGCAGCATGGCTTCGATGCGCGGTGGGCGAATGTGTTGGAGCAGCAACTCGCAGGCTATGGCGTGGCGATTGCTATGGGGCGCAACCAGCTCATCGCGCGCCTTAACCATATGATTGACGCAGGCGAGCATCCCTTCCCGAAAGCGGAGCTTGCCTTGCAAGGCGAAGTGGAAGCCGAGCTTGCGGGCGGACTTTCTGCCAGCGAAGCCGAAGAGCATTATGCTGCAAAGCTCTCCGCTGGCCGTCGCGAAGACAGCTATGCAGGCCGCACACTTTATGGCGTGCATAAGAGTGACCTGCAAACCATCCACCGCGATAAGCAAATGGAAGCATCGCTTTGTTCCACGGGCGAGCAAAAAGCCATGCTGCTTTCTATCGTGCTAGCCCACGCTCACGCCCGCGCGGAGTGGGAGGGCTGCGCCCCGATTATCCTGCTCGATGAAGTGGTCGCGCATCTCGATAGCGCCCGCCGCGAAGCCCTGTTTGATGCGCTCGATGCACTCGGCGTGCAGGTCTGGATGACAGGCACGGACGCGGCGGATTTCTCTGCCATTAAAAGTGGAGTGCGGCAGGTGGATGTGCAGGAAGGGCGATTAATCACGTTATAATGGATGCATAGAAGCATCGCCTATCGGGTTATATCGCGCGAAAGGGAAGAATTCTGTCTTTTTATAAAGGGCTTGCAAGTACCTGAGTTATACTCACTCTCATGGCTGAAACTGGTGCAGAACGTCAGGTAAGACTTCGCAAAGAGCGTGACCGCTTTTTGGCGTTTGCGTTTGCGGGTTCGGATATTCTTCTTGAGTTAGATAAGAACGGTCTTGTGACCTACGCTGACGGTGCCACGCAAGGGTTGCTCGCGCGTGAGTCAGAAGCGCTACTAGGCGAGAGCTTTTTAGGGCTGGTTTCGGATGAGGATCGTCACCATTGTGAGGATATAATTGCAGCGCTTAAACTTGCCCCGCGGATTGAGAATATAACGATTCATCTCAAATCCGAGACGCTGGGTGATGTAGCATTCCTAGCCAATGCGTTCCATATGGTTGGCCTGCGCGAGCATTATTATATTACACTACAATCCAGCCGCGATGTCGTGAATGTAGAAGAACTGCTGAGCCGCGATGTTGATTCCGGCCTCTATAAAAAGCATGCGTTCATCAAGCGTGCCAACGCAATGATCCGTGCGAAAGCGGACAGCCTAGAAGAAGCCCTAAAAGTATCGTTATTGGATTTTCCTGAGCTTAAAGAGTTACTGGATATGCTTCCCGAAGAGGAGGCGAATAAGTTGCTGCTGGAAATCAGTGATTACTTAAAGGATAAGTCGGCGGATGGCGACACGGTAGGTCTGCTCTCTGGTTCATCCTATAGCTTTGTGCACAAGAATGAAGTGGATGCAAAGCAAGTTGCCGAGAATGTCGTAAAGATTACCCAGAAATATAGGCCAAATCAGGAAGAACCTAAGTCCGCAAACTTTAGGGTAAAAACGTTGGATGCAAAAGTTGGCGAGCTTTCCGAAGAGGATTCGGCACATGCGCTTCTTTATTCACTCAACCGTTGTGCAGAAGAGCAAAAAGATGAAATGTCGGTGAGGACCCTGACCGAAGGCTATGAGGCCATGCTCGAAGATACGGTCGGTCGTATGCAGCATTTCCGTGAGACGGTGCAAGAGACGCGCTTTGATTTGGCGTTCCAGCCAATTGTGGACTTGAAAGACGGCCATATCCACCATTTTGAAACGCTCGTGCGGATTCACGATAGTAGTGTGTTTAGCAATCCGTTTGAGTTCATCAATTTCGGAGAAAAGGCAGGGATTATTGGTGAGTTTGACCTCATCATGATTCAGCGTGCACTTGAAGTCCTACAGCGTGCATCTGCTAAACGTTATTACCCCAATATCTCGATTAATGTTTCTGGAAAATCGTTGAACTCCCAACTTTTTCAAGACAGCCTCAAAGAGTTGATGGGGAACTATAAAGGCCGCCGCAAGCAGGTGGTATTTGAGGTGACGGAGTCTTCCAAGATTGAGGACTTAGAGAAGGTAAACACCTTCTTGCAATGGATTCGCGCAGGTGGAAGCCACATCTCGCTGGATGATTTTGGTACGGGCGAATCCTCCTTTGACTATTTGCGCCGCCTGGAGGTGGATTTCGTAAAAATTGACGGCAGCTATGTTCGGGAGTCACTTCTTTCTAATCGCGGTCGTTTGATGCTCAAGGCTATGGCGGATATGTGTCGTCAGCTTGATATCACCACCATTGGCGAGATGGTAGAAGACGAGAAAAATGCCAAACTCCTGTGGGATTGTGGGGTGCGTTTTGGCCAAGGCTATCTCTTCGGTAAACCGGATATTGATGAAGATGCGCTGGAGAACTGTAATAAGCCCACCCCTTATTATGGCGGTGCGATGCGTATTAAGCGCCTTGGCGGAGCTGAAGAAGAAATTCCACAAAGCTGGGATGATCTGTAAGGCTGCGGTTTTGCGTGCAGTGCAGCATCGAATTCCCTTGTCGGTTGCGCGCACAATGATTAACATTGCTTAATCACTTCATTTTCTAAGTCTATGCAGGATACACCGAAACCATCATCCGATATCTCGACGCCTGATTCCCTTACATTTGCTGAGGCACAGTCTGTAATTGCGAAATTCCGTGATTATGGCGCTGATATTGAAGCTGCAAATAAGCTCAAGTCAAACGACGCGACGCTTCGTGATCGGATGAAGCAAGCAAGCGTGTATTTTAATACATTCCTAGAAGATCCCTCCGTTTGGGATGGAGTGCATGCGCCCGCATTGGATAGCGCTGCACACGCATGGGTGGTGAAAACACTCGTGTTTGAGCATGATATTATGATTGGCCCATTTCGCGCCATGTTTGCCGCATAGGTGACAGAAAAGCCAGAAGCATTACGCGAGCTTTTGCAAAAATATGTCGGCAAAGAAGAGGCCGATATCGACTTCAACGAGCTTCGCGCTGAGCTGAGCGGTGCATTCGGGCATGCGATTGAAGGTGAGTGCAATGTCTATAACGCGCCAGAAAACAACCATTTCGTTTCGCGCAAAAGCGATGGAAGTTTCGAGATTCTCGATGAACAAAAGCTTGCCGAGATGCTGCAAGCGAGCGCGGCCGGTACAGGGCCGAAAGTGTTTATCACCGCGAATCACGCTTTTTTAGAAACGTTGGCCGATATCGACACGACACTAGATGGCTACAGCGAGCTTATGCAGGTTTGTACAGGTAAGCGTGACGAAGGGGCGAAGAAATTCGTGGGCGGCGTAACGCCAAGCCCTATCGATGAAGCGGGCGATGACCATTCCAAAGTGGTGATGGTGTGCGCGTTGAATACCGATAAGAATAATTACTTAAACCTTCACAATCTGTTTAGTCGCCTTTGTGAGCTTGAGGCACATAAAGATGCACCCCAAGAGGACAGGTTTGAGCATGTTTCACCCATCGCAAAAAGCATGGTGAAGACATTGCTGCTCGCAACCGTTGAAGACCCTTCGCGTGTTGAGCTGGACGATTCCCAGCATCCGCCCCGCTTTATCAAAGGCGATGCGCCGGTGAAACTGCGTGAGGACGCTTGCGATATTATGCGCCAGTCCATGTTCTTCGCGTTCAGTAAAGGCGGGAATGATTTCCGCGATGGCATTCGTCTGCTTGTCCGAACACTCCATAGCGAGCCCGGCTTTAAAATGGAGAAGGGCGATTTGCACGATATTGTCGAAAATCTATGCGTGACCGTGCAGTCGATGAATGAAAAACCGATGGCGCCGTATTACCAAGAGAAGGGCGCGTCGGTGACTTACTTTACAAACCGCCATGATAAAATCGCGTTGCCGCCGGAGATAAGCTATTCCTCTAAGAATGACCCTGCCGTGGTGTATGATGGTCCTGAAGGGGCGATGGCACACCAGCCGGGTGTGATTACAGAAAGCCTTTTTGCGCACCCATATATTATGCAGCATAACCGCACGGCACTGGCATCGCTTAATGAGCTTCCTGCGATACGCTTTGCTATGTATGACAAGGTGAATGGGCATCACGGGCTAGTATTAAAAACGGCAACATCCACTTCGGATAAGATGATGGAGAAAGCAATCCCAGAGATTGAGAAGGCCTTTGCTGAGCATGGCATTGGCCATATGTCAGTGAAGCGTATTGATGGTCGTGAAGGCACGATGCGCTATGAGCTGGAAAGCAAGTTGGGTGTGGACAATCTACTATCTCGCCCAACGCTACTTAAGCTGATTGATAGTTTTGATGCGCTGCGTAAGGATGAAAACAACCATGTGGTGGTGAGTAGCTCGGTTGAATATCCAAGTCTTTCTACTTTGAGTAAAGATGTGGCGGGTGCAAAGTACCGCTGCCTCGATGGGGAGGATTGGAAAGACTCACTGAAAGTCACTGGTGCTCAAGTATATGATCGTAACATGCAAAGTTTGAATGACCTTATCAAGGATGGCGGAGAGAATAATTATCTTCCAACACGAGTAGATATGCCATTTGAAGAAGGCGGAATATCGCGCGCTTAGGCTTGCCTGATTACAAAACTTCACTATCTTCACAAGATGATTTCGATTGCTTGGATTCGCCGCGAGCTGCGGCTACATGACCATGCGGTGCTGCATACGGCGCTCAAAGGAGAGGGGGCTATTCAGCTCGTTTTCATTTTCGATACGGATATTCTTGCGCGATTTTCGGATAAAAAAGACAAACGTTTAAGCTTATTAGCGAAAAGACTTTGCGTCTTGGATGATCAACTAAAAAAGCACGGTGGGGGGATGCTGGTGCTACATGGCCGCCCGCAAGAGCTGATGCCTAAACTGGCCAGTGCGCTGGATGCCAAGCAACTCGTAGCTGCGGAGGATTTTGAGCCCGCCACTCGCAAGCGCGATGCGGAAGTGAAGGCAGCGCTACCAAGCACGTGCCGTATGGTGCAGCCGCTCGACCATTTGCTCCAAGCGCCCTATAGCATTCTTAAAGACGATGAGACGCCGTATAAAGTCTTCACGCCTTATTCGAAACGCTGGCGGGCTGCGGCGAATGGCTACACTTATGAGGAGAAAACAGTAGCAGACAAAGGCCGCTACGCCGATATCGAAGCGGTGCGTAAGTCGTGCCACGGCGCGCATATTAGCACGCTCAACCCTGCGGACGGGCCAGAGGCAATGCTAAAAGCGATTGGCTACGAGCCAGCCGAGCTGGGGGAATGGCTGGTGGAGGATGACGCGATTCACGAACAGTTAGCGCAATTCGCCAAGCAAATGCTGCGCGGTTATCAGGACTCGCGCAACATGCTGGCGGAGGAGGGCACAAGCAAGCTCTCGCCTTACTTACGCTTTGGGTTCATATCGGTGCGCGAATGCGCGCGGCTTGCCGTACACCAAGAGAGTGAAGGCAGCTACACATGGTTGAATGAGCTCATTTGGCGGGATTTCTACGCCATGATTCTGCACCATTTCCCCGAAGTGGTGGAACACGAGTTTCAAGAGAAATACCGTGGTGGCGTGCTTGATTGGTCAAGCAACGAGCGGCACATCGAGGCATTTAAGGAAGGCAAAACAGGCTACCCTGTGGTGGATGCCGCGATGCGCCAGCTCAATGAAACGGGCTGGATGCATAACCGCGCGCGGATGATTGTCGCGAGCTTCGCCACCAAGCATCTGGGGCTGGATTGGCGCATAGGCGAAGAATATTTCGCCCAAAAGTTGATGGATTATGATCTCGCATCGAACAATGGCGGCTGGCAATGGGCCGCGAGTACGGGCACAGACGCGCAACCCTATTTTCGCGTCTTCAACCCCACCACCCAAGGCGAACGCTTCGACCCGAAGGGCGAGTATATCCGCAAATACGTACCGGAATTGGCGGACGTGGAGGATAAATATATCCACGAGCCTCACAAAGCAGGCCTATTCGCGCAAGTGGATTACCCCGAACCCATCGTAGAACACAAAGCCGCCCGCGCCGCCGCCATAGAACGATTCAAAGCTTGAATTCGTCTTGGGGGATTGCTAAATCGTCAGGGGTTAGGTTGCCTATTGTGGGCGGTAGTTTATCGAAAAGTTCGTTCATTTCATCTTGTGCAGAGCATAATATTGTTAGCACAAAAATTATGGATGCTTTACACAAGTCTACCTCGCATTGATTTTCGTAACCACGCCCTCTATCGTCCATTCCTATTCTCGTAAATGAGATTGGTAAGCCATGTGAATAGTTTGATAAATAGTTGTAGCGCGCTTTAAATGCCCCTCTATCATATCCCGCACGTTCTGCAATCTCTTCTAGGGAAAGTAAAAAAGCATTTCTTCCGCTTAACAGCTCTTTTGCTTTTTTTTCTGGTTTTTTAGAGGAGCTGACCAGCTCTTTGAACATTGGGTGCTCTCTAATGCGTGTGCGTAGCTCTTCTTCAATATCTGGACTTTCTTGTGAAATATCAGATGCAGTAGTTTTAGGAACGTTTTCTTCTCTCCTACAGCAATCGTGTAAATTAATTAGATGCCAGCGGAACTTCCATTCGCTTTGATTGATTTCATCAATACACATATAGAAGAATGCTAAATATGTTTCGTGTAAGGACCTCTCCAGCGCTGCCACTGATGTATAGTCCCAGTGATGCTTTGTTCTTTTTGCTTTAGTATCTGGTAACACTAACAGGTAGCTTTTACATTTAACGCAGATTTGCGTAAAAAGTATTGCTGCCCATCTATGTGGGCCATTGTCTACGAAGATATTTGCATGCTTTCTAGAAGTCTGTACTAGCTCTTTTTCAGCGTCAATAAGGGTTTCCCTAAGCACTAGATAGCTCAATTTTATGAGTGCTTCCGGGTTTTCATGTAGTAGTTGAGAGAATTTATTAAAACGCATTTTTATAACCTCTAAAAACCAAATAAAAGAAAAGGGAGCCCGAGAGCTCCCTTTTACTTTTCTTCAGCATCCTTTCATCAGCGTTGCCACCCATGCAGGGTTTGCTGAAGAGCAAAGGTCAACTCGGTATGTAGCGAATAATTTCACTACGCTTGCCTGAGCGGCCTCGGGCGCAGGGGGCGCCCGCATTTATTTTGCTACGCTACTGCGGCGTAGGTGGTTTGTGTGTCGCGATCACACTCCCCACATCCGAACAGGAGCAAGCTCCTATCCCTAAGCCAGGCTATTGGGTCCTGACACGAGCGGCCAATCCCGCTCCGGTTAAGTTCGTTTGAGAGTTTGTCTCCGCCCTCTCTCGTCGCTCAACTTGATTTTAGTAAGCCACAAAGATGAAGGCTCATCAATAAATGTAGATTGGTTATGCACAGAAAAACACAAATTGTGGATAAACCTCAGTAGGCTAGGCGGATATGGTGGGTGCTGCAACTGCGAAGGCGGCAGGGCTAGGCTGCGTCAGAAACACAGGATTTCCCTGTGGTTTGTCGCCCAATCGAGTGATAGCTAAAGCCCTGATTTGCCACCGAATCGGGATGGAAAAGATTGCGTAAATCCACCAGCACGGGTGTGTGCATAACTTCACGCATTTTGGGTAGGTCTAACCCTGCATAGTCCGCCCATTCGGTGACGATGCATGCCGCGTGTGCGCCAGTGAGTGCGGCATACGCGTCCTTGCAATAAGAAATATGTTCATCACCCAGCAAAGCACGCGCATTTTCAATGCCTTCGGGGTCTGTTGCCTGAATATTCGCGCCTGCTGCAATCAATTTTGGGATAATGCTGAGCGCAGGGCTCTCGCGCATATCGTCCGTATTGGCTTTGAAGGTCAGGCCAAGAATGGCAATCACCTTGCCTTTCACGCTCCCGCCACAGGCGGCAATCACCTTATCTGCCATGCTTTCGCGCCGCGCGAGGTTATATTCAATCACCGTATTCACGATTTTGGGGGACACGCCAGCCTGCTCCGCCAAATGGGCGAGTGCCACCGCATCTTTGGGGAAACACGAGCCACCAAAGCCCGGCCCAGGGCGCAGGAATCGGTCGCCAATGCGCTCATCCATCCCCATGCCTTTGGCCACCAGCTCGACATTTGCGCCGACATGCTCGCAAATATCCGCCATCTCATTGATGAAGGCAATTTTGGTCGCGAGGAAGCTATTGGAGGCGTATTTAATCATCTCCGCCGTTTCAATATCGGTCTGTAGCAGCGGGAATCCGCGGTTGGTGAGAGGGCGATACAGCTTGGCCATCACCGTGCCTGCACGCTCATCTTCTACACCTACAACAATACGATCTGGTTTCATAAAATCCTCAATCGCTGCGCCTTCACGCAGGAACTCGGGGTTGGAGCAGACAGCGAAATCCGTATCTGGATTGGTCTTTGCGATAATCTCTGCCACTTCGCGGTTGGTGCCCACCGGCACGGTCGATTTGGTGATCACCACCACAAAACGGTCGCTTGGCAGTTGCGTCGCGATTTCTTCCGCGGCAGCATAGACATATTTCAAGTCCGCTTGGCCAGTCTCTGGGTGAGGGGGCGTGCCCACGGCGATAAACACCGCCTCGGTGCTTTGCATGGCAGCGGTTAAATCGGTGGTGAAGGAGAGGTGTCCCGCCTTGGTGCGGCTGGCAAGAATCGCATCCAGCCCCGGCTCATAAATCGGCACTTCGCCTTTCTCTAGGCGGGTAATCTTCTCCGCGATTTTGTCGACGCATGCGACCTCATGCCCCAAATCGGCGAAGCATACGCCGGAAACCAGCCCTACATAGCCTGTGCCGATAACCGTTAACTTCATTCTTTTCTCCTTCTTATACTCGGGCTTGCCCCGAGTATCTCTAGATCCTCGGGGCAAGCCCGAGGATGGAATATATCAACTGTCTAACATCGCCTTCAAACGCTCACGCACCGTATCGCCCAAGTCGGGGCGGGCGAGGGCGAAGGCCACATTCGCTTCGATGAACCCAGCCTGTACGCCACAGTCAAAGCGTGTTCCGTCAAATTCATAGCCGTAGAAATCTACATTGCCGATCATATCACTCATCGCATCGGTCAGCTGAATCTCGCCGCCTGCACCGGTCTTTTGCTGCTCCAATTGCGTGAAGATGGACGGCTGCAAAATATAACGCCCTATAATAGAGAGTGTCGAAGGCGCATCTTCGGGCGCGGGTTTTTCCACCAGCCCTTTGGCCTTCACCAGCTTGTCACCTGTGCGCTCGGAGATGTCGAGAATGCCGTAGCGGTTGGTGTCTTTCTTCGGCACATTCATCACCGCGGCCATATTGGCAGGGGCTTGCTCATACGTATCCACCATTTGCTTGAGGCAAGGCACATCCGATTGCACCAAGTCGTCCGCCAGAATGACAGCAAACGGCTCATCACCAATCCAATGGCGTGCGCACCAGACAGCGTGACCCAGCCCAAGCGGCTCTTGCTGACGCGTGAAAATAATATTACCCGCATCCGGCACCCAGCCTTTGGTTTTCTCCAGCGCTTCGGCCTTTTTGCCATCGGTGAGAATCTTTTGCAGCTCGTAGCTATTATCAAAATGGTTGGCAATCGTGTTCTTATTGCGGCCTGTCACAAAGATAAACTGCTCGATTCCCGCATCGCGCGCCTCTTCAAAAGCGTAATGAATCAATGGCTTATCCACAACGGGAAGCATTTCTTTCGGCATTGCTTTGGTGGCGGGGAGAAAGCGCGTGCCCAGCCCACCGACTGGAAATACCGCCTTACGAATCTTCTGCGTCATGGTCGCTCCTTGCGTATTTGCGCGCCACTATACGCATTCGTGAAAAAATGCCAAGGGTTTCGCTTGACATACCCTATATTATGCGTAATTTACGCCCCTGATTTGAAGAGGATAACATGGCTAAGAAGAACACCATTCTCGTAAAACTGGAGAGCACTGCTGGTACCGGTTTTTACTATGTGAAAAAGCGTAACCCACGTAAACTGACGGAAAAACTGAAGTTCCGTAAGTACGATCCGCGCGCGCAAAAGCACGTGGAATTCGTAGAGACCAAGCTGAAGTCTTAACAGTTCAGCGTTTCTACTTGCGTGAGGGACATCGCTCCCTATATTCGCATCACATTATTTAATATCGCACAGGAGTAACTATGTTCGACTTCCTCATTGCTTCCGCACATGCGCAAGAAGCTGCCGCTGGCGCACCTGCTGGCTCACCACTCGCGAGCTTTCTGCCGCTGATTCTTATCTTCGTGGTGTTTTATTTTCTGCTCATTCGCCCACAGCAAAAGAAGTTCAAGCAACATCAGGCACTCGTTGCGGCGGTGAAGAAGAACGACAAGATTATCACCACTGGCGGCGTGCACGCGAAAGTGACCAAAGCGGCCGAAGGCGATAGCTTCGTAACCGTTGAGTTTGCCTCTGGCGTAGAAGTGAAGCTGGAGCGTAACGCGATTGCTTCTGTGGAAGAGAAGAAACCCGTCAACGATAATAAGAAGTAGAGCATGTTAGACTTTCCGCGCTGGAAGATTCTCACCGTACTGGCTGTATGTGTGTTCTTCGCGCTGGGTGCTCTGCCGAATATTCTCCCCCAAGAAATCCGTGAAAACTGGCCGTCTGCGCTGCCAAATGACACGATTAGTCTTGGCTTGGATTTGCAAGGCGGCTCGCATCTGCTGCTCCGTTTGGAGATGGACGAATATCTGCGTGATCGTTTCGAAGCGACGCGCGATGGCCTGCGCGATGTAATGCGTGAGGATCGCCTCGGTTACCGCAACTTGCTGGCGTCCAAAAATCAAGTGAGCTTTACGCTTCGCCCTGAGACGATTCGTGAGGATACCGATATCCCTGCGCTGATTCGTAAGGTGGACCCAAACCTCTCTTACGATGAAGAGTCCGATACATACCGTATCTATTACGACGATGAGCAGCTGCGCAAAATCCAACTGCAAGTGCTGGAGCAATCCATTGAGATTGTGAACCGCCGTATCAACGAGACGGGAACCAAAGAGCCGATTATCCAGCGCCAAGGAGATGAGCGCATTCTGGTGCAAGTGCCGGGCCTGCAAGACCCTGAGCAGCTCAAGTCACTGCTCGGCAAAACGGCGAAGATGACGTTCCACCTCGTGGATGAGTCGGTGAGCGATAGCCAGCTTATTCAAGGCATCGTATCGCCAGGCACGCGCCTGCTGCCAAACCAAGACGGCATTGGCCGCACCGCGATTTACAGCAAAGTCTCCCTCGGTGGCGAGGCGATTACGGGTGCGAATCCGGGTTTTGATGCGGGGCAGCCCGTCGTGAACTTCCAGATGGATGCGCGCGGTGCACGTATCTTTGGTGAGATTACCCAGAGCCATATCGGCAAACGTTTTGCGATTGTGCTGGATGGGAAAGTGATTACCGCGCCAGTGATTCGCGGCGCCATTTTAGGTGGCAGTGGCCAAATCTCTGGCAACTTCACGACCGAGAGCGCGAACGAACTAGCCATCTTGTTGCGTGCAGGTGCGCTGCCAGCACCGCTGACGATTATTGAAGAACGCACCGTAGGGCCAAGCCTCGGCGCGGATTCGATTGCGGCTGGCAAGCTTGCTGCGGTAGCGGCGATTGTCGTGGTGATTGTGTATATGATGGTAGCGTATAACCTCTTCGGCGTCTTCTCCGCCGTGGCGCTTGCGGTGAATATGATAATCCTCCTCGCAGCGCTGTCGCTGCTGGGCGCAACGCTTACTCTTCCGGGCATTGCAGGCATCGTCCTCACGCTGGGTATGGCGGTGGATGCGAACGTGCTTATCTATGAGCGTATCAAAGAAGAGATGCGCAAAGGCAAAGGCATCCGCGCGGCGATTGATAGCGGCTTTAAAAGCGCGTGGGGTACGATTGTGGATTCCAACGTCACCACGCTGATTGCTGCGGTGATTCTCTTCGCGTTCGGCACAGGTACGGTTAAAGGCTTCGCGGTGACCTTGTCACTGGGCATCTTGTCTTCCATGTTTACCGCCATCATGCTCACCCGCCTGATGGTCGTCGTGTGGTTCCGTAAAGCCAAGCCGACGAAACTGCCTATCTAACCATTTTTTATTTTTACGTCCTTGGGCTTGACCCGAGGACCCAAGCAAAGCAAGAGAGATGGATCCTCGGGTCGAGCCCGAGGATGTCAAAGAGAGAGGTAATATGGACATCACCCCACAGCTTTCCGATTCCGTGCAGGTCATCCAGTCCTACGGGGATGGCGGGTTTACGCTCAGCCAGCAAAAAGTCAAAGGCTCGGTGCTGGTCTTCCCCGAACATGCAGAAGAATGGCAGGTGACGGACATCACCAAGCTGACCGTCGCCGATTTGGAGAAAGTGTTCAAAGCCGAGCCAGCCGTGGAAATTTTGCTCATCGGTACAGGAACTAAGCAAGTCTTCATCCCCGAAAGTCTGCGCGATGCAATCCGCGTGGGAGGCATGTCCGTCGATGTGATGGATACCGGCGCCGCCTGCCGCACCTATAACATCCTCCTCAGCGAAGACCGCCGCGTAGCCGCCGCCCTCATCGCTGTTTAAAGCGTCTCTTAATCAATCTTAACAAAACCGTCACACACATCGCGAGAGGTTGTGCTAAATGCAATCTACCGTAGCTAAAAAAGGATGAGTGAGATGGCTGTAGTTAAATTTTCTAAGCAGCGTTTGGACGATGCTCTAAATAAAGATGTTGAAGATTACCGCCATAAAGTGCTTGGCGCGGTGGAGGAATATAGCGCTTCTCTACAAGCCGCTTATATGGCGCAGAAGAATATGGAAACGACGGCAGAGTTTCGCAGCCCTGCAGAGAGAGCGGCCTATGGTTTGTTAAGAGAGAGCGGAGTACTTAATTCATTTAAAGACACAACGCCTCAGGAAATGACTGAGGCTCAGAAGAACGCAGCGCAAACAGATTTGGATAAGCTAAAAGTTTGGGTCGAAGGGCATGAGGGGCGTATCGACAAAAAGCTGACCCCGATTACAAATCGCAAACTTCGAGCAGAATGTAATGCTGCATTAAACCTTATTCCTCAAAAGATGCGTATGGAGGTCTTGTGGGATGCCAAAGACTTAGCATCTAATACAACGAAAATTTCTGCTATAGCGATGCCGAAGAATGATAACGATGTAAGTAGTGAATCACAGAAAATGGCATGTAACCTTATTCAACGCCTGGGGGGCTTTTCGCTATTGACAGAATACGATAAGGTTGTGGGGGAAAAGATGGTTAAAGTAGGCGGCGTGGAAGAGAGCGTGCCTACTACAGAAAAGAAAATTAAGAGCAAGAAGGTTGTGCTAAACAATAGCAGAATGTCTGATTTGGTTGGAATTCTTGGCGAAAAATACAACGAAGTATGTATGAAGAATAATAGGTATTAGTATGAGTACGCGCACGGTACATAATTCTGATAAACGCAGAAAAACAATTCTGACAGAGAAGTTAGGGCAGCGACTTCAGACACTATGCAACGCAGAGCGCGCCCAGCTTAAGGAAGAGCGCGCGCCTTTATCAGAGATAAATGATGCGGTGGCAGAGTTCCGCGCAAAGCTGATGAGCGATGCGATACTGTATCTCCAACAAAATGGTGACCCGAAGTATTTAACGGAAGGCCTTATGGGGCAGAAGGTGAAAGAGCTGGCGCAACAGTGCTTGCGGTCAGACACAACGCGAGACGATGCCATCAATTGGTTGGAGCGTCACCGCGACCATGTTGCTTGCGCAGCACTCTAAGTAAAAGAAAGCCAGCCCACAAGGAGCTGGCTTCTTTACATCGGTTAGGAGATGTTTGGTTAAGCAGCGGCTTTTTGCGTCGCTTTTTCTAGATTCTCCGCCACGAAATCCCAGTTTACTAGGCTTCCGAGGAACGCACCCATATAATCTGGGCGGCGGTTTTGGAAGTCTAGGTAATAGGCATGCTCCCACACATCCATGGTCAGCAGCGGGGTGTGACCCTCAGTCAGTGGGTTTTCGGCGTTGGGTGTTTTGGTCACTTTGAGTGAGCCGTCTTTCGCGAGCACGAGCCATGCCCAGCCGCTACCAAATTGCGTAGCACCGGCATTCTTGAATTCCTCAGCAAATTTCTCGAACGAACCAAAGTCCGCTGCGATTTTGTCTGCCAGCGCGCCCGATGGCGTGCCGCCACCGTTTGGCTTCATGCTGTTCCAATAGAAGGTGTGGTTCCATACTTGCGCGGCG
>CAYFFN010000004.1:0-29582 GCA_964342335.1 uncultured Azospirillaceae bacterium | reverse complement strand
GCTGTACTTGCGGGTATCAATTCATGGGAGCGCATTGCCCAACAAGGCATTTACGGAAAGCCCGCAAACCCTTCTCTACAAACACCATTGCCACAAGATGCGCAAACACGAAGAGAAGAGCCGACTCGCCCCACTCCCTCACCAAGGCCTATTGCGCAAGATGACCCACTCGCCGATTTGCTGGCAGACACAAGCGACATACAGCAAACCCCAAACATTGATGAGCGAAACGTCATACGCACCGCAGATAGAAGCCGACTCTTTCAAGATGCGTCACCGGAGGACTTGTTTGGTCACATCAATAATATCGACGTGCAGAGCATGCTGCGTCGTTACGAGGATATTCAGCCCGGCGCCGGTGTTGCCTTACTAGCAAAAGCTATCATACGCGTACAAGAAGACCGCTATTACGAACAAACAGGCCGGCAGCCTTCTCTCGCAGATCAATTCTGGCGTGACTTAAACTTGCCTATGTATGCTGCGGATGATGTCCTATCGACTGCCGTGGCATCCCGCTATTTAGAGCCTGAGACCATGCGAGCTGTGGG
Source organism: uncultured Azospirillaceae bacterium (assembly GCA_964342335.1). Taxonomy (GTDB): domain Bacteria; phylum Pseudomonadota; class Alphaproteobacteria; order Rickettsiales; family UBA3002; genus CAYFFN01. Next base: position 29,034 of record CAYFFN010000004.1, on the reverse strand, counting down.
TATGGCGATTATCGAAACCGACTCGCCTTACGCTATTGAACAATCCATTCCCGTGGTACATCGCTGGGCGTATTACAGCCAAGACTCTTCGGTACGAAACACCATTCAACGCGCTTATGACAACGCCGAAGCCGTGATTGGCACTTCGGGCTATGCTGAAGCAGAAGAGCAGATGCGCAGAGACGACTTGCTCCGACAACTCGATAGGCAAGCCGAGCCAACACCACAAGAGCAGATCGCTACAGAGCAGCGCCAATATGCGGCAGCACCTGAAATTCAAGAAACGCGAGCACGCACAGAGGAGCAACAGCCAGCGCGTCTCGCTCCTATTCCCGAGCGCACAGCGTCAGCCCCCCCTCAAACTACCACACCCGATGCCCCTGTGTATCGCCGCGAACGTCTACGTTTCTCCGTACAAGATGTACAGCGTGCCCCGCGCGGCACCGCCCCCACAAACGAGAATATCTCCCGCTATGTCGCACAAGGCGTAAATAGCCGAAACACGCAACGTGACCCCATTCTCACTCGCCTTTCAGGCATGGTAGAAGGTAACGAGAAAGGCTACGCCGATAATGATGGTCACCGCACTTTGCACGGTATTCGTGAAGACACATTCGCAAACTGGATGCGCAACAAATATGGCCTTTCTATGACCAATGATCAGGCTGGGGACTATCTGGAATATCTTGGTTCACATACACGCTATCGTTCAACAGAACCACGCCCAAACACGCCTCCTGCGATTGTCGAAGAACTCGAAAATTTCCGCAACGAAGCAGAAAACATTCTATTAGAAGGGTATCTAGCCAGAGAGCGCCTGCTTTTACAGCCGGAAGTGCAGCTTGTTGTCTCAGATGATTCTTATGCTCGTGGTGTCAGTATGTCGCGCTATGTCGCCGGAGAAACTTTCAGAGAAATGGGAGTTTTGGATGCGAATAACCGCGTAGTTGGCAGTGAAAACAACACTGCGTTTCCACCCGTTTCTATGGCCTATGCCGTGCGTTATGGCTTCCCTGTGCGTCAAGATGGGGTGAATGCAGAGGCTTACCGTCGCCCTGATATGAGTGATGCAATTTATGAGGGCATCGAAGTCATAATAGAGCAAGGGCGCCTCAACGAGTTTTTGGAACAATACACCGAGATTCGTGACCGCGATTACGCCGAGGACATTCGCCAAAACCCTTGGAAACAGCGCTTTGCCAACGGTTGGTATGGTAGAAGCGAAGAAGTACTTGGTGAGCAAATGCGCCTGAACCATAATCTCTATGAGAGCAATCAAATGCTGGTTGCCGCCAATGCGGGCCTTTCTACAAACGGTGTCGACCTTGCATATACACCCGTTGATAACCCGCAGGCAGGTATGACAGGGCTCTACTGTTTGGATGCCTCACAGCTAGGGAATACCTCGCTCGAGGAGGCTGCAGCGCGATACACCGAAGCGAACCCTGGCGTCATGATTTTAACCAATGGGTATGATGCTTTTGACAGCACAGTGGAAGCGGCTGGAACCAGCATCGTAGCGATTGCAGATGAGGACGACTTAGACCAATGCCGTGGCGATGTCGTACGCCTCACACAAAACGTGCGCGATGAAGGCCCAACACGCTCCTAATAGCGCCCAAACCATTCCAGCTTGATCATACCGCCCTCTTCGGCGAGAGGGTTTTGTTGGTATTGTGCCGCGAAGGCGGCGCTGCCTAGCTCGCGTTTCGCGCGTTCCATTTCCTTCATTCCTTCCCGCGCCGCATGGAGCAATCCGCCTGCATTGCGACGCTTCTTCACTACGCCTTTGGCGAGCGATATGCGGCTGGGTGCAATGGCGGGTAAGCACAGATGCTCCCACCCGCCTTTGGCCAGCAAATGCCCACTCAAATCCTCCGCATGCAGGCGCTGCATCACCACGACGATTACCCCGCGTTGCTTGTCATCCAAGCGGCTGGCGAAGGTCTGGTCGAACCACTGATTCGCTGCGTCGCGCGCGGTGCGGCTGCTGGCTTGCAGCGGGTTGAGCGGATCATCCACGATGAGGAAATCCCCGCCCTCACCCGTCGCCGTGCCCAGTACGGACGTCGCAAAACGCTGGCCACGCGCGGTGGTCACCAGCTTGTGTTTCTCGTTCTCGCCATGCGCAATGCGCGTCTTTTCGAACGTCTCCTGATACCACTCACTTTGCAAAATGAGGCGGCAATCTTGCGCATGTTTGAGGCTCAAATGCTGGCTATAACTCGCCGCCATAATCCGCCGATGCGCACCATGCCCCAGCAGCCATGCCGGCCACGCCACCGACACGGTCAACGACTTACACATGCGCGGCGGCATATTGATAATCAGGCGCGTAATATCTCCCGCCTCACAGGCGGCGAGATACTCCCCAATCAAGTCGATATGCCAATTCGGCAAATAACGCGTAGCAGGATTGGTTTCGGCAAAGCACTTTGCCATAAACAGCCGAAAATCGGCGCGCAACAGCGCATGATACATATCTGGGAACATAGAGAATCCTTCATAATATTGTAACACTTTTACCTCGCTCGCTGCGCTACACTGGCCAAAAGAACTAAGGACTAAGAACAGCATGAGCGGGCTAGACGGCGGCGATGACGATGATGAGAGCCATGACCCAAGCACAAAATATATACAGCGGGTCAATGAGCAGCTAGTAGGCAGGGACGAAATTCCGTATGTTTCGCTCACTCCTCTATTGATTCAATTTCGTGGCCGCATGGGCGCGGCACAGCTCAGCTATAAAGACGCCGCCGGCAACGTGACCCGCCATAGCTTAGCAAGCAAGCATACACCCTTTGCACCGCTGCTGCAGGCCATCATGCAAGGCTACATGGAGCTACTCAAAGACGACCCACTCTTTGCGCAGGCGAATGGCGTCACCCGCTTTTTTCTATTAGCCAAAATTGCTGATGCCGAAGCCGACGACCTCTCTCGCCTCACCGTCACGCAAGATGGGCTAGATGAGCTAATCAACGAATACCGCCATCTGGCAAAACGCAAAGATTCCCCGCAATACCAAACCGCGCTCAATTATCTGGACTATATCTCGCCGTTTTTCGATCCGCTACCAGATCATCCCGCTGATAAAACAGGAAAAAGCCTGCCCGTAAGCGACCCTCTTTTGGTCGAGATGTTTGAGAATGGGCACGTTGAATCCAGTAACAATGCAGACTCTGATGTGGGGCTGAAAGACCTTAAAAAATCTGGCTATGCGCGCATGCGAGACGAGCGCTATGACCGTATCGAGAGGGAGTTGCTAGACCGGCTGGATATCTGTTTTGGGGCGCTCAAAACGCATGACCGGGAAACCTCTATCATCCCCCCCTTGCCTAAAGACCTGCTCCCCGTATTGCAAAAAGTCGCGAGTAATATCGTCACCTTCATGCGCAGCGATAGAGGCTCAGACCTCAACGCCCCCAATGCGCAGGAACTCCTCTTTCATGCCGTAGGAGATGCCCTTGCCGTTGCGCAAAGCATGCGTGCAGATGGCGTTGATGAACATCACCCCTCTTACTATGCTGAAATGGCAGAGGTGAAAGAGGACCTGCAAGACGTATGGTCTGCTGAGATTCCCCATAGCCGCCTTGCGATACATGTAGCCCGAATCCAAAACGAGATGAAAGATGCCCACACAAAAGAGAAGCGTTTTTCTCGGCTATCACACGAGGAAGATGCTTTTTATGATGGTGATTTTTTGCGTCGCGATGCGTATGGGCGAGAAATAGAAAATGATGAAACACACACCCAAAACATCCTAAAACATACCGAAGACTCTCTTAACAACATGTCTTTTCGTATTGGAGAGACCATCACATCTGTGCGCAACTATCACTTATCGGAGCAGCCGCAAACCAAAATATTGTTAGATAATTTCATGACACAGCTCCGCCATGAAATGCGAGACAAGCGCAAGCAAAGCAATCCGCTTCCTCTCATGCAGAAATATTATCTGTGTGATATTTATATGGACCGCTTTATCGCCCATCTCAATAAAGAAGAAAGCCGTTCTGGCTTCCTCTCCCCTGATTTCATCGACTCACTCAACACCCCCACCCTACTTAAAACCGTGGATGAGGCCCATAAAGAACAGGGCTATACGCGCGAGCTCGCCGAAAGTGCGTATGCCATGTTGGGACCGCAAATATTATCCGGCAATACTACACTCGAATTCGCATCCGAAGATACCATCCCCCTGCGCGCGAGTTTGCGCTTACGCGTGAACAATTTTCTCCGCTGGCTGCAAAAAGAAGATACGGGCGAACGTAACATATATCACCGCCTCTATGAGCCGTATGACGATATGCTTCATACCAGCTTAAGCGAGGTGCTTTTTGACTCGCAATCCCCCTATTTTCAATTCTCAGGCAAATACACAGAAACCCCTTCAGGCTTTTTTAGAGATACTTGTGTAACAGGCGAACAGGAGCATTTTGGTTTGGATTACTGCCTCCGCCTCACAGAGAAAATCACCCGCGAGGCGTGCATTTGGCAAGCGCAAGGAAACACCGCTGAAACATTCCCTGACTATGTGCATGAGATGCTGCCTAAGTGGATGAACGTCATATTACAAGAATGCGACGGCAACGAATCGCATATCGCAAAGCCTCTTTATACGGATGCGCGACGCCCCAACCACCCGTCCCGCAAACACGAAGATGGCACGCCAGACTTGCGTGTGCATGCCGCACCTTATGCGGATTGCGAGAGCGCAGCCTTGAGCATGGGTGAGCACTTTGCAGCAACAAGTAACAACGGCTTCACCCTGCACTAACCACCCTGCACCTTCACAAAACTGTAACATTCGGATGCGTGGCGCTCTGCTATACTGCTAAGTGGAGTGATGTGTTATGAGTAACATTGATATAACGATTGAAGTGGATGGCAAGCCAGCGGATGTGAAGCATGGCGAGCTTGGCGCACTTCGCCACCAGCTCGATGATCCAGACTCTCCGGTACAAAAGCCCCAACAATCCCGCCACAAGAAAGAAGTGAAAGACCCTGCCCTCGCCGCCATGCAGCCGCGCAGCGCGGTTTATGCTTCAACCGCAGTGAATCTTGGCGATGCATCGCAGATAAAGCTACCTTCCGAACAATCTATCGGTGGGAAGAAATCTATCGAGATTACCGACGATCAAATGGCGACTATCGCCCGCAAGCACGAAATTGATGCCTATACCAAAGGCGCGCTTTCTGTGCTCACGCCCGAGAAAACGGGCATGGATAATCACGCGCACCTCAAGAAGATTGAAGAAGCCGTGCATGCTGTGATGCAAGAAATCCTGCAAGGCAACAACCTGCTGCGCATTCCACCGAGTGAAGTATTCCACGTGGTGGATACGCTGCGCGACCATGCCTTTGCCTATGCGAACCATTGCGCGTCCAATGGCACCCCGCCTTGCGTAGAAACCCTCAAAAATACGATGCGCAATCACCATGCGGTTAAAACCTTCACGCGTATGCATCATGACAAGGCAGGGCTAGCATCCGATGCGAACCATCACCCGCGTACGGGGGTTCCTTCCCCATCTGTACTCGCAGGGCATAGCCAATATCATGGGGTATGCACAAGCCGCCATGGCCTGCTCTATAACCACGAGCATAACGACCAGCACGAACGCTGGTAAGCCTAGCCTAGCATTTCCAATTTATCCGAAAACAAAACCACCAGAAAGCGACACCGTAGCATTGACGAGGCTCGGTTTAGGGATTTGGGGATGTTTTATACAAGGAGTGTGAGGCGACGTGTAGATTACTACACGAGCCGAAGCAGGACGCCGTAGAAAGCACCCTCAAATCCCTAAACGTCGAAGTCGTATTTTTCTTTGAGAAATTTCTTCACTTCGTCGTTTGGTTCTTCACCATAACACGAAGCGATCACTTTGCCGAACTCTTCGAGATCGATCATGCCGTCACCGCCGATGGCTTCCATGAAGGCTTTTTCGCGAGGCGGCTCAACCAGAATAAAATAATACGCCCAACGGCCGGTTGAGTCCTTGGCCTTGAGTTTATGGACAAGATGCGCCTTCTTGGCGATAATCTTATCTACAAATGAGCGTTCTTCGGTCATGTGAATCCTTTGTTAGAGAAAGGCTCTATACCGTATAAGTGTGACAGTTTTTTGACAGTCTGGCAAAAAATTGCGGGTCCATTTCACTAGCACTAGGAAAATTTACCTTACTCTGTGACCCTAAAACACAAAACGCCCGCACATATCTGTGCGAGCGCTCCGTTGTTTGGTCAAAAGGGGCTACTTAGCCGCCGTTTTGTAACGCTGTTCCAATTTCTGTAAAGGTAGTATCCAGTTGATTACCAAGAATCACTACCGCGCCAATAATTACTACGGAGATAAACGCCGCAATCAGGCCATATTCAATCGCGGTTGCACCGCTTTCGTCTTTAAACAATTTAACTAAGGTTTTCATGTGAAAACTCCCACTTTAGTCGCGGTTTTTACCGCATTAACATTTGAGAAGCGTGTAGCCTCTCCCTACGCTGGGTATCCCAGCTACGGGCATAATACCAAAAAATTACGCTAAATGCAAAGCTTACCCAGTTTTTTTAGGTCATGCATAAAAGACGCTAGCCACTACGCCCCGCTAGGTGCTATGTAAGCCGCCATGTGTATGAAAGAAACAATACGGCATATTGGCCGCGGGGCGGCGATGGGCTGCGCCGATATCATCCCCGGTATTAGTGGCGGCAGCGTCGCGCTTATTCTCGGCTTCTATGAGCGCTTAATTGCGGCTATTAGCACGCTGGGATATAGCACCATTGGGCGACTCTTCACATTTCGCTGGGTGAGCCTCTGGAAGCAATCAGACGGTGGGTTCCTTGCTCCATTACTTGCCGGTATTTTAGGCGGTATTCTCTTCTGCACCCATATCGTTGGCTTGCCGCACCTACTAGAGGTGTATCCTGAGCCTGTATATGGCTTATTCTTTGGCCTGATTCTAGGATCCATTTTCATGTTGCTCGGGCATTACAAACCCCTCGCACTGGATGACTACTCGGCATTGGTGCCAGGAGCGCTGCTGGTTTGGCTCTTCTTGCAAGTTACGCCAGTGGATATGCCGCACGACCCAATCCCGATGTTTTTCTACGGCATCATTGCCAGCTCTGCGATGCTACTCCCGGGTATTTCTGGCTCGTTTTTACTGCTACTCTTCGGACAATATGAAACCATCATTCGTGCCATTGCTGACGGGGATGCTTCTATCCTCTTCCCGCTCTTGCTAGGCATCTTCTGTGGGCTCGCTGTGATGGCACGTTTCATCCGCGCGCTGCTCTATTTCCATGAGCGCACCACGTTGGTGCTAATGGTAGGTGTGCTTATCGGTTCATTATGGCGTATTTGGCCCTTCCAAACCGTGAATGGGGAAGGCATTTCTGCTCCTTACATCCCGATGGGAACTGCCGATTTTGTCAGTGAAAGTTTCGCCTTTATCTTACTCGGCATGGTCATTGTCTATGGCATTGACAAGACCAGCCAACGCGCAAACTAACGCTTAGAAATACCCCATCACATACATGACCGCGCAGCTTTCAGAGTCTGTATAAGACACATCATATTCCGAGAGCGTTGGTGTGGTACTCGTATGGCAATTGCTTGTGTTTTCCCCCACACGCACTTTACCGTAAGCCGGACGTCCATCATCGATTTTCTTATCTATATTCCATAATTCCTCAGGGAAGAGAAAGCCCGAAGAGGTATAAGCACCGCTACCTTGATGGCCAATCCAAAACATATTGCCGTAATCGCCCTCAAAGTAATTGGCGTGGCTGGCATCGATAGTATCATAGGTGCGCACGGTATAACCTACGTTGTTAAAGCTGCTGTTAGGCACATTGCTGCCAATTTCATTACCCCATGTAGCACTCGTTGTATCGGTAGTAACCCCCGTATAACTCCCCTCAATCAAACCTGCATTCGCAAGATGTTGCCACGCGCGGTAGGTTTCGTAAACTTCCGACGCATCTGCAGCAATGCGACTATTGCCATCACCATTGCACGTTTCCGTGCCTGCAGCAGGGTCATCGCCATCAAGCGCAACACAGGTCGCGTGGGTAGCATCCTGCGCACCCCAATAATCCGTAGCATTTGGGATATCGCCAGGCAGTGTGCCATAGCTATCAAAGAAGGTAATAAACGCCGTTTCTTTCTCATTAACGTCGGTAATCACTCCGCGCACTTGCGCGCTGCGATACATGCTTTGCCCCGCTATTATACCACCAGCCAGCAAGCCAATAATGGCCAATACAATGCTGAGTTCCACTAGCGAAAAACCACGCGTGTTTGGATGTTGCACGTCCCTGCTCCCTGTATATTTGCGCCCATTATACCGCAAAATGAACGCTTTATCTATGGCTAGATTACTTCCGCAATCTCAGGCGCAGCGCCTGTAGCTTGATGAATCCAGCCGCGTCGCGCTGATCGTAGACGCTGTCTTCTTCAAACGTTACATGCTGCTCGGAATAGAGGCTGAATGGCGACTTGCGGCCAATCACTACTGCGCTGCCTTTATAGAGTTTCAGGCGCACCGTACCGGTCACTTTCTCTTGCGTCTTGTCGATGAGTGCCTGTAGCGCCTCGCGCTCGGGGCTAAACCAGAAGCCGTTATAAATCAGCTCGGCGTAGCGTGGCATAATCTCATCTTTCAGATGGCCTGCGCCGCGGTCGAGCGTGATGCTCTCAATGCCGCGATGCGCCGCGAGCAGCACCGTGCCGCCCGGCGTTTCATACACCCCGCGGGACTTCATCCCCACAAAGCGGTTCTCGACAATATCAATACGGCCGATGCCGTGCTTGCCGCCCAGCGCGTTCAGCTTGGTGAGCAGGTTGGCGGGCGAGAGCTTCTCGCCATTGATAGCCACTGCGTCGCCCTTCTCAAACTCCACTTCGATAATCTCCGCCTCGTCTGGCGCCGCTTCCGGCGCGACGGTCATGCGGAACATATCTTCGCTGTATTTCGCCTCCCACGGATCTTCCAGCACGTTGCCCTCGTAAGAGATATGCAGCATGTTCGCATCCATCGAATAAGGCGGCTCATTCTCTTTATGTTTGGGCACATCAATCTGATGGTCACGCGCGTAATTGATGAGGTCGGTGCGGGACTTCAAATCCCATTCGCGCCATGGGGCGATGACCTTAATATCCGGTTGCAGCGCGTAATAGCCCAGCTCAAAACGCACTTGGTCGTTGCCCTTGCCCGTCGCGCCGTGGCAGACCGCATCGGCCCCCGTCTCGCGGACAATCTCCATCTGGCGCTTGGCAATCAGCGGGCGCGCAATGGACGTGCCGAGCAGGTAAATCCCTTCATAAAGCGCGTTGGCACGGAACATCGGGAACACATAATCGCGCACAAATTCTTCGCGCAGATCATCAATGTAAATCTCGGTGCAGCCCATGGCCTCCGCCTTGGCGCGCGCGGGCTCCAGCTCCTCGCCTTGGCCGAGATCAGCGGTGAAGGTCACCACCTCGCAGTCATAGGTTTCTTTCAGCCAGCGCAGAATGATACTCGTATCCAACCCGCCACTATAAGCCAGCACTACTTTTTTGATGTCTTTTGCCATCACCATCTCCTTATTTCGCGGTGAACATAATCAAGCCGCGGCCTTTTCGCAACTTGTATCCGTGGGCAGGACTCCTTATAATAGGCTTATGCAAAAAACACCTCTTACCAGAGCACAACTCGTGCTCATTGCTATTCTCACCCTCATTGGCAGCTTCTCGCTGCTCGGCGGAAAGGACGGCATCGCCCAAACCCTACTGACCCCAAATAACGAAGTGATGGCGCCCAAAGACGGCCTCACCCGCTATAGCCTCACCGAGTTCGAGGCGCACCTCGCCGCACAGAAAGATAAGCCGACCCTACTCTTCTTTTATGCGAGTTGGTGTCCGCATTGCCGCGTACAGCTCCCACAGATGCTGGAGCTAGAACAACGCCGCGCGCAAGATTTTGACATTCTGTATGTATCTATCGATAGAGAGCCAGACGCGCTCGCCGCATACCTCAAAGCCGAGCATAAAGACGACAGCTACACGCCCTATATCCTCGCTGAAGGCGAAGGCGTGCAGTTCGCACGCTACCTAGGCGCACGTAACAGCCAGTTCCGTGGCGGCGTACCCTACACCGCCGTCTTCCAGCCCGATGGCCGCCTCAGCCACGAATTCCGCGGCCGAGCGCCTATCGAGGAAATCGAAAAGGCCCTGTAGTTTTTTATTGCCCCTGCTCCGCACTACTGTGCTACGCAATGAGCCTAACGCCTTCGGCGACTAAAGGGCGAGTCTCCTGACTCGCTTCTTGTTCCTTACCGCTAATATATTGGCCAACAGGCCAATTCCTTACATGGGCACGAAACTGCCAAGAGCCTGCGAAGCAGCCTTACTCCATTTCATCGCGCGCTCGCCAACCGACGAGAGAGCGAGAAATTGAGGACATAAACGTCACAGAACTGTCACATAACTTTAGCTCTTTTTTGCTATAATTTATAGTGAAGGAGAACTTATATTTAGATGGTTGTAGCAGCAGACATGAATAATCCCGGCGGCATGCGTGCAGTAGGCGCATCCACTGGCTATGTTTCTTTTGCATCCGAGTTAGATGGCATGCGTGCCATGTATAATGACCTACACATCAAAGTGACCGGAAGCAGCGACGCTATGGCTGCGCGCTATGGAGAAGACTACACCCCAACCTTACGCACGCTCATCTCTACATGGGCGCCAAGCACAGAGAACAATACTGAACATTATATTAATAGCGTTTCACAATGGTCAGGCATTGACCCAGATACCCCTTTGACTGAAGACGATATCGAAACCTTCATGCCCGCCATGATTCGCATGGAATGTCGCCCGGAAGATTACGCACGTTTCTGCCCCGGCGGAGAACTGCCTGAAGACTTTCTTGCTTTCCTCGAAACAGGACAGCGCCCAGAAATCGAAACCATCTACGCGAGCTCTACCACAAACACCTCATCCGATAGCACGGAGGAAGAATCAGAATCGCCAGAGGATACCAAAGGCATCTTGGAGCAGATTCAATCCTTCTTTGGTGGCATGTTTGAAGACCCCGGTAAAAACTGGTGGCAGATTGCGCTGACCGCTGTCGTTGCACTCTTCACCGGAAAGCTTCTGCTCGATACGATTGGCGGGTTCTTTAGTGACACCGCAGAGCAAGTGGGCAACGAAGTGGGCGGACGCGTGCAAGAAGGAGTTCAGAACATGACCAACGATGTCATCGACGGCCTTATTCCTGGTGAGCAATCGCCTTCCCCAACGCCTAACGTATCTGGCCAAGGCGCATCACTAGAACGCTAAGCAGCGTATCATTTCAGCGATTCTAAAATTCTTTGTGAATAATCTCTCCTCTTATCGTGAGGTGGAAATGCGTGCGTGTTACATTTTCTCTCGCGCAGACAAACACCCATAAAAATATCTGCGTAAGGACCTCGGCAGGTGATGCAACACCACGCATGTTTACCCAAACTGCGCACACGAACAGGAGTCATCCGTGCGACTTTCGCGCCGCTACACATCGTCTGATGCTTCGCCATTTGCGGGGGTGCGCTTCACTACCATCGATATTGACCGTCCACACAGCAACCCTGCAGAGCGCTGCTGCGTCACCGATTTTGAAGTGCCAGCCGATTGGTCGGACCAAGCCGCCGAAACCCTCGTGACCCTCTATGCCCGCCAGTCCGGCGTGCCAATGGAGACCACACCGATTGCCGAAAAAGACGTGCCCGAATGGCTCTGGCGCAGCGCGCCTGCTGAGGGCACGGAGTTTAGCGGCGAGCAATCCATCAAACAAATTCTGCATCGCATGGTTGGCGCATGGACCTATGCCGGCTGGAAGCGCGACTATTTCGACACGCCTGAGGATGCCAAGATTTTCTACGATGAATGGGTGCATATGCTGCTGCACCGCATCGCCGCGCCCTCCTCGGCGCAATGGATGCATGCGGGCATGCATTGGGCGTATGGCCTCGTTGGCAAGCCGCAAGGCCATTGGTGCTACGACGATGAAACGGGCGACGTGATCCAGAGCCCCGACTCCTATTCCCACCCGCAATTGCATGCGGGCTTTATCCAAGGGGTGGATGACGAACTGGTGGCCGAAGGTGGCATCCTCGATTTATGGACACGCGAAACGCGTGGCTTTAAATACGGGGCGACCACGGGCAGCAACCTCTCCTCCATCCGCGCCGAAGGGGAACATCTCAGCAATGGCGAAGTCTCGCCCGGCCTGCTGAACTTCCTCTCTGTCGGTGATCGCAATGCCGGTGCTATCCGTGCCCGCTCGGCCGATAAACGCACCTCCAAAATCGCCGTGGTGGATATGGACCATCCCGACATGCCCGCCTTCCTCCGCTGGAAGATGGAAGAGGAAATCAAAGCCGCCGCCATGCTGTGCGGCATGCAACATATCGTGCGCCATGTGCAGCGCGTGCTGCAAGTGATTGAGCAAGCACGCGAGGGCTGCGCCTTTCCGTGTGACGTCACACAAAATCCGCGCCTCGCCCATGTGGTGCGCCAAGCGCGTCGCAACAGCGTGCCCGAGAGCGTCATCGCCCACACGCTGCAACGCGCCGAGCAAGGCTTTGTCGAAATTGAACTGCCCGCCGTGGGTTTGGTTGGCCCGCGCTCGGTGATGCAAGATGTCGCCGCGCATCACTCCAACCTCGCCGTGCGCATCGGGGGCGACTTTATGTGCGCCGCGGAGACCGACGCGCCGTGGGAAATGCGTGGCCGCTCCAATGAAGACTGGTCGAGCAGCATCTCCTCTGGCGGATTACTCTACAGCCTCGCTGAGAGCATTTGGGCATCCGGCGCGCCCTCCGTACAATTCGCGGATGCGATTAACCGCGTCAATACTTGCCCCAAGAGCGGCGCGATTCAGGCGAGCACACCCAGCGGCGACGTCATGTTCCTCGACGATACCGCCACCCCGCTCTCCACGCTCAACGCGCTGGCCTTCTTGGATAAGAAAGGCACCGATTACGACGCGCTGCTCCATGCCGTGCAGCTGCTGACCTTGCAACTCGACATCACCACCAGCGTTGCGCAATACCCGTCGCGCCGCATGGCAGAACAAACCCTCGCACACCGCCCGTTGGGTATTTCTTTGTGCAACCTCGCTGGCTATCTGATGGTGCAAGGCATCGCCTATGACAGCGACCAAGGCCGCGCCACGCTCGGTGCGCTCTGTGGTTTGGTCACAGGCTCTGCCTACCATTGCTCCGAGATGCTCGCGCTGGAGCTGGGCGCGTTCCCGGCTTACGGCCGCAACCGCTCCTCCATGCAATCCGCACTGAAGAAGCAGGCCGATGCAACGCTCAGCTTTGCCCGCTCCCTCAAAAACAAAAAGCTCGCGCAACATGCTGAGCGCGTGTGGTCGCATGCCTTGGTGCATGGCGAGCAGCACGGCTTCCGCAACGCGCAGACCACGCTACTGGCCGAAATGCCGATGGTGATGCAGCTCATGGACAATGCCACCCCTGCGGCCGAGCCCATGGGTCGCCTGCTTTGCAGCACCAGCGAGCAAAGCGGCCAGCGCATTTGCCACGACATCCTCAAGCGCGGGCTCGATGCGCTCGGCTATAGCGCCGAACATACCGCCGCGATTAGCGAATATATTTGCGGCACAGGCAGCCTAAAAGACGCGCCGGCCATTCACCACAAAGCCCTCATCGCCAAAGGATTCGAGCAAGAGCAGCTCGACCTGCTAGAAGAAGCCCTCCCCGGCTCCAGCCATATCCGCGAGGCGTTCGACCCGTGGGTGCTGGGTGAATCTTTCTGCCGCGAACAGCTCGGCATTAAAGACGATGCCATGTTCGATGCCGAATTTGATTTACTCGCCTATCTCGGCTTCAAGCCCGAAGAAATCGCCGAAGCCGATTGCCATGCCTGCGGCAGCAAAAACGCGGCGGGTGCTCCGCACCTGCTGGAGAAAGATATCGAAGTGTTTGCCTGCGCCCTGCAAGCGGGCGCGCCCTATAACACCATCCTGCCCGAGGCGCATTGCGCCATGCTCGCTGCGGTGGGCAGCACGGTGAGCGGTGGTGTGTATCACGAAGTGAAGCTGCCTTTCACAGCCACCATTGCCGAGGTGGAGCATCTCATCACCGAAGGGTATGGCCTCGGCCTAAAATCTCTCAACTTGCACCGCCTGTTTAGCGGCGTGCATATGCAATCGCAGTTCAGTGAAAAGCAAGAAGAAGTGTTGGAAGAAGTCACCCCGCGCCTCGTGAGTTTGCGCAAACTCCACGGCCCCTACCGCGCCACCCTCGACCAACTCAAAGCCCAAAAGAACGCGTAAGTTTTAATGTGATGGCCCAGCAGGCTCTCTTGTCGTTCCTTCTGGGTCGCTCTGTATCACAGGTTGCGATGGCAATTGTGAAAGCGCCGCTTTTTGCACCTCACAGAACGTCACGAGATCTTGATTCGTTAGCTCCGAGGGAATCAACTCTTTCAACATGTCTATAGTATCTTTTGTAGCAAGATAACCGTAGCGATTCATATTCTGTATCAGTTCAGGCGCCTTGAAATAACTGTCCACGACCGCTTCTTCTATCTTTTTATCATTGAGCAAAAAAGTCCTGAATGCCTCAGGTTCCTTTGGAAGCGAATCTACTAACTCACGAAACTCATCCGATTGTAACACTCCTACAAACATTTCTGCAGAGGGGGCAGCTAGGTTACCTAGCTTCATAAGGGCATACGTTTGTTGCGGTGTTAATCTAACGCCTAGCCCGCTCTCATAGGGGTTTCCCGATAATTCCGTTTGCAACTCCTCTGTCATGCCATCTAAGGCTTCATATAAATCAGCACGATTCTCGGGCTGGCAGTAACTTGCAAGCATTCCAGGTGAGTCTACGTACAGGCTCTCCGCAATAGAGCTGTAGAATTCACTATTATCGATGCGACCATTATCGTCACGGTCATATTCTTCCAACACCTCGTTAAAATCAGCCGCATTGCGTGCCTGCATTTCTCTAAAAGCCGCAACCATTTCTGGCGGCAAACTCTCAAGCAGTCGCTCCAATTCATCCTGACGTTCAGGGATATGCGTCTTTCCCAGTGGGGGCATAATAGTTTAAATTCTAACAAACAAACTTTAACAAAGACTTAACGACTGCTAGCCCTGCGCGAGCGGGTGTTTTTCGCGCACGAGGTTATGCAGCCGCGCTTGGGTGAGATGCGTGTAGATTTGGGTGGTGGCGATGTCGGCATGGCCGAGCAATTCTTGAATCACGCGCAAGTCTGCGCCGCCTGCAAGCAGGTGACTCGCAAAGGCATGGCGCAGCACGTGCGGGCTGATATTGTTTTCATCCAGCCCTGCATCCCGCGCGAGGGCTTTGAGCATTTGCCAGAAGCGTTGGCGGGTGAGATGCCCGTCCTTCCCGCGCGAGGGGAAGAGATACGCGCCTGCGGATTTCTCCTCGGCCAAGCTACCGAGATAGTCCGCAACCGCCTCCAGCGCAGGGCCATTCAGCGGGGCGAGGCGCTCTTTGTTTCCCTTGCCTGTCACAATCAAGAACGGCGCAAAGCCATGCGGGCTGGTCGCATCGCGCTGCAAATGGTTGCGCTTGAGCGACACCAGCTCACTCACCCGCAAGCCAGACGCATAGAGCATCTCCAGCAGCACATGGATGCGCTTGTCTTTATGTTCGGCGGCGGCGGTGAGCAGACGATCCACCTCCTCCTCGCTCATCACTTTGGGCAGGTTTCGTGCACGTTTGGGCAAGGTGAGCAGCGCGGCGGGGTTATCGCCCCGCCAGCCCTCGCTCTGGCAAAACAGAAAGAATTGTTTGAGCGCCGAGGTGCGCCGCGATTGCGTGCTCGCCGCCGCCCCCTTCTTGCTCAGGCTCGCGATATAGCTCTCCAAATCCTGCAAGGTGACCTGCTCATACTGCCATTTCTTTTTGGCGAGATAGCCCGCGAAATCGCTCAAATCACGGCGGTAGGCTTCGACGGTATTTTTCGCCGCGCCGCGTTCGGCCAACAGCATCTCAAGGAAGGATTCAACCGCCTGCTGCATCACTCTTCTACGGTCACCTCTGCGGCCTGCACACGTGGCAGCAAGCCCAGCAAGGCTTCGGCTGCAACGTCGCGCGCCGTGCCTTCTTGCCCGCTGGCTTTGAGCGAGCGCACCAAGGCGGCAAGCACTGTGTCGGGTTGTTCGGCCATCGCGCCCGCATCGCGCAGCAAGCCCATCGCGCTCAACAGCACATCCGTGCGGTAGCTTTTCTCTCGCATCGCCTGCAAGCTATCGACCATGCGCGGCGTGGCGTAGCGGCGCTCGGCTTCATATGCCCTGCCCTCCGCATACGCACCGAGCGTCTGCCAATATTCGGGGCGCACATTATAATCCAGCGCCTCCATCAACACATAGGCGCGCATCACCGCCACCCATGCATCGCCGCCATCCTTAGCGGCCGCTTCCAGCGCGTCATCCGGCGCGATGATATTCTTGCTCAGGCGCGGGTTGGCCAGCTTATCCATCAGCGGCGCAAGCTCGCCCCATGTCTCGCCCTCTGCATCACGCAAGGCGCTTGCGGCCTCGCTCTTATCCAGATGCTGTGCGACGAGCTGCGCATATTCTTCGCGTGCATTTTGCGGCAGTTCATAGTCCTCTGGCTGGCTCTTTACAAAGCGGTTAAGATACGGCTCCGTATCCACCAGACGGTGCGTATACCAAAGCTGCAAGAGCTGCTCCGCACTCGCTTTCGCAAAGAATGCGGCGTTCAGCGTGTCTTTCGGCAGCGCATCCGGTGCGGCATCAAGCAGCATCATCCAAGTGAGCGCATCGCGCTGCGGCGGCAAATCGGTGATGCTTTTTTCGGGATATTGCAAATGCTCGGCGAGCTGCACAAACCAGCTCGGGGCGGGCTCGCCTTCCTCTTCCATCACGCTGAGCTGCAGGTTCAACTGGCTCTGCTTGCCCGTCTTCGCCATGCAGAACAGGCGCGGCCATTGCGTCTTTTCTTCCGGTAGCGCGTTGATGGCGGCGCAGGCAGAAGTCCAATCGTTCATGACCGCCGCGAGCAGCGCCTTTTGCTCCAGCATCGCGTCCGTCACTTGCGCGCGGGGGACGGATTCCAGCAAGTCATACGCGCTGCGCACAAAGCCAAGGCGCACCAGCGCTTCAATACGGAAGTTAAACCACACATCGCCGGAGCTTAAGTAATCCGGCGCTTCGGTCGCGTTGGCGAGCAGGTGGTAGAGTGGCGTTGCCAGCGCGGCGGCGTCCATCTCCAACATGCCACTGCCCGCAGGCACGACGTCGTTCAGGCGCACCGCGCCGCTGTAATAGTCTTTCGAAAAGGCCTTCGCGAGCCATTTATCTTGCGGGCTGACAGACACGTTGAGCTGCAAGCTGTTCAGGCTCGCCGCGCTCGTCTCGCCAATCTCAATGCCGGTGCTTAGCGGGGCAACTTCATCGGTTTGGAACTTCTCCCATTCGTTCGCTGGCGGCGCGTCTGGCACAAGCGGCGTCGGCTCCTGCTCCTGCGCCAGCGCTGTGCTGGCCAGAAGCGAGAGGGTAAAAGCAATGCCAATAGGTCTACGCATCGAAAGCTCCTTGTGTTGCTCACAAAAGACATTACAACACTATAGAGAAGACTCAAGAAGGAAACCTATGCGCTTTCGTGGTAAACGCAGACAAAAACCGGTTGAGGTTACGCCGATTCCCCTCGCCCAGCCCTTTGTGCTGATTGGGCTGATGGGGGCGGGAAAGTCCAGCATTGGCCTGCGTTTGGCCGAGCGCACCGGCCGCCGCTTCGTCGATTCGGACGATGAGATTGTCGAAGCCGCAGGCTGCTCCATCGCCGATATTTTCGCCATCCATGGCGAGCCGATTTTTCGTGATTTAGAAGAACGCGTCATCAAACGCCTTTTGGAGCAGGACGATATCGTCCTCGCCACGGGCGGCGGCGCATGGATGCAACCCGCCGTGCGCGATATGATTAAAGAGAAAGCCATCT
Organism: uncultured Azospirillaceae bacterium; assembly: GCA_964342335.1. Classification (GTDB taxonomy): domain Bacteria; phylum Pseudomonadota; class Alphaproteobacteria; order Rickettsiales; family UBA3002; genus CAYFFN01. The sequence goes on along the minus strand of CAYFFN010000004.1, from coordinate 11,040 downwards.
CGCTGTGGCTGCGCGCGGATTTAGACGTGCTCGTCCAGCGCGTCGAAAAGCGCAACCACCGCCCGCTTTTGGAGCAAGGCGACAAGCGCGAGATTCTCAGCAAACTCATGGAAGAGCGCTACCCCATCTACGGCGAAGCCACCCTCACCATCGACAGCAACCACGGCCCCCACAACGCCGTGGTCGAACACGCCATAGACACGCTGCTCACCCATTGCAGCGAGGAGAAAAAAGCATGACCGAACACCAAACCCTGATGGTCGGGCTCGGCGAACGCGCCTATGATATTCGCATCGAGGCGAGGCAACTCGCCCATGCAGGTGAACGCGTGAAAGCGGTGATGCTCTCTACCCGCGCGATTATTATTACCGATAGCCATGTCGGCCCGCTCTATGCCGGTGCGCTGGAGGCGAACCTCCGCCAAGCAGGCATCACGGTGGATACGCTCAGCGTGCGCGCAGGCGAAGCGAGCAAAAGCTTCGATTCTTACCAACGCTTGATGGAAGAACTGCTCGCCCTCAAGCCCGACCGCAAGACGACCCTCATCGCCCTTGGCGGCGGCGTGGTGGGCGACCTCTGCGGCTTCGCGGCAGCGACCTTGCTACGCGGCGTGCCCTTCGTGCAAATCCCGACGAGCCTGCTCGCCATGGTCGATAGTTCCGTCGGCGGCAAGACGGGCATCAATAGTGCCCACGGCAAAAACCTGATTGGCGCGTTCTACCAGCCCAAGCTGGTGCTCATCGACCCAGATGTTCTGGGCACATTGCCCGAGCGCGAGTTGAAGGCGGGCTACGCCGAAGTCGTGAAATATGGCGCGCTGGGTGACGCCGAGTTTTTCGCGTGGTTGGAGGCGAACGGCCCAGCCGTACTCACCCTAGAGGCCGCTCCCCTCACCCACGCGATCCATCATTGCTGCCTGATGAAAGCGAAGATTGTCGCCAAAGATGAGCGCGAAGCAGGCATGCGCGCGCTACTGAATCTCGGCCACACGTTCGGCCACGCGCTGGAGGCCGAAGTCGGCTATGACGGTCGCCTACTCCACGGCGAGGCGGTGAGCATAGGCATGGTCATGGCCGCGCGCCTGAGCGCTGCAATTGACCTTTGCCACACCGAGGACGCCGACCGCATCGAAGCACATCTCGCGCAATGCGGCCTGATGACCTCCCCCAAAGACGTAGCGGATATGGACTGGGATGCGGATGCCATCTGCCGCCATTTCGCCAGCGACAAAAAGGCCGAAGCCGGCACGCCCATCTTTGTATTATTGGAGTCGCTAGGTTACGCCCTCACCCGCGGCGCGCCTGCCGAAGCCGCACATAAAGTCGTCGCCGACGCAATCGCCTAAGCCTTAACGTTTTTTTTACCTTTTTCTGTTCTAATGAGACATAACAGATAAAATTTTAGGTAATTACCATGGCACAAGATGACCAAACCCCTGATCGCCCACGTACGGCAGAGGAAGTAAATGAAGCCAATATGCAGGCGATGGAAGAGCGCATCGCCGCATCCGATGCTGCCATCGCCGCACGTGATGAGCGCACCTATAGCGACCTCAATTCGTACCAGCGCGCTGTAGTAGATCTTTATATTTTGGCCGATGTAGAGGGCCGCTTGGAACATAAGCTTGCAACCGATACCAACGCAGACCTTGAACATTATGTCGGCTTTCAACGCGATATGCTCGCCACCCGACGTATTGACTCTTTAGAAGAAGGCCTGCATCGCCATCAGAATATGCTGCAAGAAACCTGCCCCGAGGCGTATGCGCGTATTACAGATGAGCGTTTTAGCATGCTACAAGAAAACGCCCCCGTATCTACCTGGCTTTCTGTCACTGCATCCGTAGACTGGCTTGCCAATCAAGGGAGCCGATATGAACGGGAAATGGTCGAAAACTATCGCGGCCTTCCCCTCTCTCAGAGAGATGCCGCAGGCTTTGCAGGCCATATTCTAGAAGAAGCACGCACACAAGCAGATGCCTATCGCGAGGGTGACTTCCAGCAATGCGTTGTGGACGCTATCGCCACGGCGGATCTCAGCCAAATTAACAGCATGGATGATGTGGATGAATACGCTGCCCAGCAGTGCCTCCCCTCTGCCCAAACCGAACAGGGTGGTGGCCGCCATGAAGGTCGCTAAAGCTGCATTGATGGTTCTTGCTGCGAAAGCAGTTGCTGTGAGCGCGTAAGGATATCCTGCTTAAAGCCCTCAATCTCGCTGAACATCTCCGCCTTTTCGGCGCCTTGTGCGTTATCGCGCACCCATTGGCGCATCATTTCCAATGTCAGGCTTTCTGTACGAAAACGTGAAATCGCATCGTTCGGCATTAATGGAATTTCATCATCCATATATTTTCCATACCGCTCCTCTAACGCTTTCAGCACCTTTTGCTCATCCACTATGCTAAGCTTAAAGTCATCGGCATTTTCCAGTAAATAGCGCAGCTTGGGGTCGTCATGAATCGTTTTCACCACGGCATAATTTACCGCCATCACCCCCAGCATTGCCAGCGCGATATTGCTGCGAGAATTACCGTAAGTGCGCAGCTCCAATCGGCGCGACTCGGCGCCTTTTGTTCCATTACTTCTTACATGATGTCTGCGCAAATCTTCTGAAAACGCGTCAAACCAACTTTTATGCCCTAATGCAAGCAGCGTGTCTTGCGGCAAGAAATTTTCATAGGCGCGATGGAAAAGATCTGCCCATTCTCCATGGTTTAGCATATTCCGCTCGGCATAATCATCTCGGTCCTTGGTCACACTGGTAGAGCTTGGGTTTTCTCCCGCGCGTGGGCGATAAAAAGACACGCTCAAATGCTCCCCCGATGCCAAGTCATCCTTCCCGTAGGTAATGCGATAGGCCTTAGGTAGCATCGCCATAGCAATCCCCTCCGAGCGTGGAGACATCGGCATATCAGACTCCGGATCTGCCGCATATTCTGCACTATCGAGATAATGCTCCATATAGTCATAGCTGGCCTCATAAGTGCGCTGCTTGGCCGTGTTCGTGCGCATAATCGTCGCGATAGGAGAGCCCAAACGTGTTGGAATCTCTACATTTACATTTTGGTCAACATACACGGAGCGTTGGAATCCGTTCAAATCATTCGTCGTGGTGAAATAGGCATCAGGGCGGTAAATGTAGCGATGGCTTTCAGGGTCGGTATCACGCAATAGATTACGCAGGAATTTCTTTTGCCTTTTCGGCATGGGAGCAAGACTCAAATACTCGCTTAACCCCTTTATCTCATCCCGTTCACCGGAAGAAATATAGCCATGTCTACTAATATCATCCAATAGTTTGCGCAACGAATAAACCTTGCTGTGTTGCACGTCATTATAGAGCGCCATATCAGAGGTGAGTTTGTTTTTCATCTCAGAGATTTTATCGCATAGAGACTGCGGTAGCTCCATAATACCTAGTTCGTTATGGCGCTGTACATCATATCTTTTGAGGGCTTTCAGTCGTTCTCTATACTCCGTTTTAATGGCATCGCGCACCTCAGAATCGAGCATCGCGGAACCATTCCTTGCGGCAAAATTCACCTCCACGCCAGAAAGTGGAATCACATGCATGTCTCGCATGCTCATGGTGAAGCGCTGCACATAGCGCTCGGCCATGCGCGTCGCACGCATATCCGGCGTATCCTTGCGCGCCCACATATTATGCGACCAGCCGGAAATATCCGGCAGGTTGGCCAATATCTCTTTGAACGCAAGCTTTCCTTGATGCTCGCTATCACTGGCCTGAATCTTATGCTGTGCGTTATCGGTCATATGTTTCTATAGAGGGGAGAAGGCCACCAAAGCGGCCTTCTCCAGATTTGGACTAGAGGGGCTGACGCATGTCAGGCATCCTCCAGCACTTTCTCATCGCGCGTCACTTCGGTTTCCCGAGCTGACGCGCCCTTGTCTGACTCACTCGGTGAGTGAGCAGACTCTGCAACTTTTCGTTGTTGAGCCACCAAATCCTTGTACCTCCTTTCCGCCGCTTGCGCGACTTAATACCCCTCGGACAGCCGCAGCTTCCTTAGGGCCTAGCCAACCTACCTAACCTGTTTAAAACAGGAGGGACTTAAGCGGATTGGCAAGAACAAGCTGCGAACTTAACAAAAATTAAGAAAAGAGGAATAGCCCGCGTGAAATCTTCACATAGCTGTCATATTTGATTCGCTCCTGCTTCGGCCTACTGGCCTACGCAATGAGCCTAACGTGATTCGCACGACTAAAGGCGTGGTCTCCTAGCCACGTTCTTTTAGCCATGATAAGTTATGAAGGAGAGCCAATGACTCTGCATGGGAAAGGAATGCGAGCTTGCCCGAAGGGGCGCGAGCGATGGCGCGACTACGCCACGCCAAATGTTTGGCGGGCGTGCCTAGCCGGCAAGACGGCGAAATAACGAGCGTAGCGAGTGTACTAATAAAGGCCACTAGGAACTTCACAAGAGCAATTACAAAAGAGAAACTACTGGCTCGCTTCCAGCTTCTGCTCGTACCATGTCTCGCCGATGGCAATTTTCTCGCGGCCTTTGGATTCGCGCCATTCATTGGTATCGCGTAGAGAATAGATACATCCGCAATATTGTTGGGCGTAGAATTCCTCGCGCTTGGCGATGTCGTACATGCGCGCCGCGCCGCCCTCTTTGCGCCAGTTATACGTCCAGTAAGTCACGTCCTCATATGGCTCCGCCGCGCGTAGGCCACAGTCGTTTATCTGCTCCATATTCTTCCAACGCGAGATGCCGAGGCTGCTTGTAATGACGGGAAATCCATGCTCGTGCGCATAGAGTGCCGTGCGCACAAAGCGCATGTCAAAACACATGGTGCAGCGTATGCCCCGCTCCGGCTCGCGCTCCATGCCCTTGGCGCGGTGGAACCATTCCTGCACGTCATAATCCGCATCGATAAACGGGATGCCCATCTTCTCGGCATAGCGGATATTCTCTTCCTTGCGGATGTTATATTCCTTCAGGGGGTGGATGTTGGGGTTATAGAAAAAGATGGTCAAATCGATGCCGTTGGCCAGCATTTGCTCCATCAGCTCCCCCGCACAGGGCGCGCAGCAGCTATGCATCAACACTTTGTTTTGATTCCCGCCCGGCACTTCGAGATCAATGAGCTTTTCGTAATGCAGCTCCCCACTCGCACGCGCACTGCTACTCGCGCGGAACGCATCCCACGAGTCACGGTCGTTGATCATATTGATGTCACAGCCATTTGTCATGGCGCGGAGTATAGGGATTTTGCGCGCGAGGGCAAGGGGTTAGCTGTAGAGCCCGTTTTCAGTGTCTTGTACAAGCTGCTCTGGGTTATGCGCCGTCTGGGTTGCTGGGGATTGCGTTTCTGCCACATCGTCTCCACCACTCACCTGCCCCATATTGGATGGAACCTGAACCGGTTGGCCACCGACAAAGACAATGCGCGATCCAAAGGAAGGTCTATCCAGCACGTCACCGTGCGTGGTAACAAACGCTTCCAGCGTTTCCTCATCCACCTGAATGCCTTGTTCTTGCGCCAGCCCCTGCCATCTATCCAGCTGCGCTTGCAGTTCTGCATCATATCCACCCAGTATCTCTGCAATCTGCTCCTTCGTAGGGATTGACTGCCCCGATTGCACCATCTCGTCTATTTCATTCAATAAATGGTTATAACGACCTGGCTCATTTCGTAGCTGTTCCATCGTCATGCCGTCTGGCAACACCGTATTAAATATCTCATCCATCATCTGTGCGCTTGCCTCGGCGCGTTGCTCACTAGGCAGTGAATCTATTTTATACGCCATCTTAATCAGACGGGCTGAGCCCATTTCTTCTACCGCAATAAGCCCCATCGTCGCGAAGAGGCGTTGGTCAGCCGTGGCAACGGTTAAGTCAGTATTTTCATCCAAGAAGGTGAGCGCCTGTTGCAAGTTTCCTTCCGAGGCCATAGCAATCTGCGTTTGAAGCTGTTGAGCGGTTAGCGGTGAATTCACAATGCCTTGCGCAAATTGTTGTAGGTTAATCTGCAAAGACGAATTCATATCCATCTCGCGCAGCATATAGGCCATGCGCGTGTCATTATCCCAGCGCTCCATTGGGATATTATTTTCCGCATTTCTCGCAGCCTGCAGCAAGAGTGGGTTCATGTCTCCACCCGCAGTGGGAGCAAGATATTCTGCACGCAGCGCATTATAAACCACTTTACCATTTTGGGCGATCTCGGCTGCTTCGTCATAGCTCAGCACCCCATAGGATAACAATTGGCTACGCACCTCTCTGGTCATAAATAATGCAGAGGTATCGAGCTCTCCATTTGCATTGCGGTTGGCAGCCAATGTAGCCTGCGCCGCACTCAAATTCTGTTCCATACGCGCGGCGCTTTGCTGCGACGTTTCATTTTCCGATGGTGGACTGAAGCGTACATAGGTCATACCCAACTCATGCGCTTTCGCTTCGAATTGCGTGTAATAATAGGCGTGGCCATTGGTAGGCCCATCACCAGAATCAAACGTATATTGCTCAAGCGCCCGACTCGCAGCAATACGTGCTTGCGTCACCTGCACATCCATCTCACCCATAATCTGATAACGTGCCGCACGCGCCGCTTCTACATTCGCAAAGTCTCCATTTGCAAAGCGGCTAAACAGCTCTGTCTTCTGGCCATTATTCAGGCTACTCGTATCACTAATCCATACTTCCAGTTCTGAACGTAATGCAGTGCCCTCTGGGTAACGCGCTCGGGCCAGAGCAATATGACGGTCCGTATCGTGACGCATTTCGCTGTAAGACATAGAAATCGTTGAAAGGACCGACCCAGACTGCTCTTGCAGACGAGATGCAATCGCTTGCTGCGCAATTTCATACTCCCCATTACGTATTTGCTCTGACATCGCAACCGTGGCTTCACGGTCAAACGGTTCCACATAATTACTCATCAATCCACGCATATAAGGGTCATCTTCGATGATGCCCGCTTCAACCAAAAGATCTAAACGCTCCTCTACCGTCTGAGCATTCTCTAACGCATTGAGCAGTTCTTCGTTCTGCCCCATTTCATACATAATATTTACGAGCGTACCATTCTGAATATCGGAAGCCACGCGAAGCGCCATATGCATTTGTCCAATCGCGAAGGAGCTTTGTTGTTCCGGAGTAAGATGCTCGAAACCAATGCGTCTTTCTAGCTGCATCGCTTCTATGACTGCTTCTTTATTCTCTTGAAAGAGATCACCAAGCTTGGATGCATCTAATGCCCCATGCTCATCTTTAATATCCATACGCTCGATAATCGCCGCCATGCCTGGATGATTCTCATCCAACACAGCCAGCGTGCTTTCATAAAAACCCGTGCGCATTTCAACGCCACGGCTATCCGCACGCTCTAGCACAGCCCCTAATCGCTGCTCTAACTCTTCTTCATTGATTTGCCCTGATTCATACGCCTGCAGTACACGCTGGATATCGATCAGAACCTGCGGATCATATAATGGCCCCATCTCTGCGAGATAGTCTTCTAGTTCGGCTTTGTGTTCGTCGTTAAACAGATCGGATTCCAGATATGCATGCAAGGCATCTTGCCCTTCTTCAATCGCCCTTTGAATCGCTTGATCTCGAGCGCTTCCCGCTTCAGGGCCGCTCTTGCGCATGGTCATGCCCCACTGTGAATTCTCAAACATTTCACGGGTAGACCGCTCAAAGTCAGCAAACAACTCTGGCTCACTCAACATGCCAATCGCCACGGCCATTTCTGCACCATTTCTTTGGCGCTTAATCATATCATCTATAGCCGTTTGCAATGCTTGTGCCTCTTGCATATACGCCGTAGCACTCGCCAACCACATGGCGCCGCCGCCTTGGGTCGCAGCACGGGCGAAATTATTAATAATATCCTGCCTAACGCTTGAAGATAATGTTGGCACAACATCCACCAACATCTGCATATAGCTAGATGTTTGTTGTAGCTCTACATTATGGCCACTAACATCTCCATCGTACGCAGCGTCACGCGCCTCACGCAACAGCGTTTGCAGCTGGGGCACATCTAAATGCTGGCCTTCTCGGCCCAAAAACAAAGGAGAAATCTGTAAAGACACGCCGACACTATTAGCCTTTTCCATAAAGGCATTCACATGCTGGGACTCTGTCGATTCAATCACCAAAATTGTGGCTTTCCGTTAAGTTTTTACTCTTCTATGCACCGGAAATTCTTTTTTGCTTTTGGCTAAAATTTTAGCGGTCTAACTAATGTAGCGCTAATTCGTTAATTTTACGTTAATTTCTCTCAAATAGATATATTTTTATCTATTTTGCATGCCAATTCCGCGCACAGGGCTTCCATTTTTCCGGCAATTACCCTATATATAGATGGCTGGATTGAGAGGAAAAAACAGCAAATGTACTTTTATAACAACATATTACCTTGCGTCGCACTGCTATTTGCCGTTGCAGCATGCACAGACCGCCCAACCTTCCGTGAAGATACGGTGTGGGACCTGTATGACGTGCGCACGCCTGTGCCTGCGAGTTCTGGCGTCTCCTCCCGCGCGACCTATGCCGACCCCGTCAATGCGCGAAGCCCGGCGGTGAAGAGCTCCCCCACCCCATACCCGCGTGACTATGATAGCTATTATGTCCCGCCCACCGGTAATTTCGGTTCCTGCGGCGAAGGCGGCATCGCAGCCTTTAACTGCGACTAAAAAACGCCCAACCGTCATACGCTTGTCATAATAGCCTGCTAATAACGCGGGATGGCAGATACCGAACAGCAGACCCCCACTCCCGAAATGCGCGCCGCAAAGGCGCGGCTACTTGCGCTTAATATTCCGGATGCAACGCAAATCAAAACTGCGAAAGTGGAGTTTGGGCAAGTATTAAGAAGCGCACGCAAGCTAACGGGCTATAACGGCGATTTGCAGGGCTTTGGCGATGCTTTGTCCAAGCGGGTAGAAGGCCGTATTTGCCCTTTCTCCAAAACTACGCTTGAAGCATGGTAAACCGGCGAACTCACCCCTAACGAACAAACCCTTGATGCGCTTTGCAACTGGGTTACGGAAATCAATGAAGAAAGCGACCTACCAGACCGCCTGAGCGACCTGGCGTTTGACGCAGCTTATGATTCGGTTATGCTGTCAGACTCCATCTGGCCAACGCCCTCGGCATAGGGATAAACGAGTTAACAAAAAAACTCCACACCGCAAGCCCGGTTCTATCCGATTGTTCCTATCGGAATGCCTTATCAGGAAATTACGCTCAAGCGTCTGAGGCCACTTTCTTTCACGCCTTAGACACCGTTCTCTCGGATCATGGCTGGAGCAAAGAAGTGTCCAAAACACTCTATCAATCATTGCATCAAAACTACAGCAAGACAAAGCCACCGATCACACGGGGCGAACTGAGCGTTTCTGCCAAGGCGCTCTGGCAAGAGATTCAAGCCGTGAGCGAAGAGCGTGCGCCGAGCTACGACTCCTTCCCCATTGAACATCTCTTTCCACGTAAGGAAGATGGCTCCTTTGCTCAAACCAACCTTATTGGCCAATCGCTATCAACACTTGCTGCGCAGGCAATACGAAAAGGAAGCGAAAAGAACCCATCCCCGCATGATAGCATTACCCCAATGAGCGAAGGGAGCCTCTCCTTTCTTCTAAGTGGAATAACCACACTTTCCCTTCCATTTATACTGCTGCTGGAATCCATCGCGAATGCGTATGGCATAGAACAGCACCCACCCTTGCATCAGCTCTTTGACCAAGAATGTCGGGACCATGCCGATAGGGTGTGGCGGCAGAAGGAAGAGGCCGGCCTCTCCAAAAAGGCATTGGGAAACATGTTAAAGGCTACCCAGCTACGCATGGGAGGAGCAACAAACAAACAAATGGGGGAACTGCTCGCCGCCTATCGCGGAACCCCCTATTCTACGCAATCTATCAAACTTTGGAATGACGAAACAAACTAACCACCCACCGACAACCATACGGGTTATAACCCCGTCGAGTTTTATGCCGACCTTGCCCATAAATGGGAGGATGCCTATTATGGCCTCTTTCGTGAGACACCTCCCGAGTCGCGTTGGATAGACGAAAGTAAGTGGAAACAATGCGTAAGCGCTCTTGCCGCAATTAGCGAAACTGACACGAAAAATTGGAATCGAGCAGTTTCTTCTTCCACTCCACCTTGGCTTCGTGAAGCTGGTAAAAACGGGGAATTACCAGGCGATCTCTTTGGCCTCAGCGCTAGTTCAGTGTGTTTAGGCGCCGCGCTGCATAAGACCAGCCAAATCAGCCCCCAAGATTCTGGCGTAGAGCGGTCAAACAAGTTTGCCGCAAAAGGCCGCGGCTAGCGCAGCAGATCCTTCTCAATCCCATTCGGCTTCGTTGGGTAGATTTTCGCGCGGTAGGTTTCGGCGTTTTCTAGGACGCGTTGCACGTAGTTGCGGGTCTCTTTGAAGGGGATGCCTTCGATCCAATCGATGCGTTTATAGAGGTCGCCCGAAGGCTGGCCGAAGCGCGCGACCCATTTGCGCACATTGCCCGGCCCCGCATTATAAGACGCAATCGCCAGCACCCAATTGCCATCCCAGCCATCCACCATGTCGCTCAGATATTTCGTGCCGAGCTGCATGTTATATTCGGGGTCATAAAGCTTGCTGAGCGCATAGCCCATATCCAGTTTGCGTGCGGTGCTGCGCGCCGTGCCGGGGAGTAGCTGCATCAAGCCGCGCGCATCGGCATGGCTGCGCGCGCGCGGGTTCATCTCGCTCTCTTGGCGCGCGAGGCCGATGATGAGTGGTGCGTCGAGTAATAGCGCCGCTTGTGCAGGTAGCTTCGGAATCGGCCAGCCATGCTCAATGGCCACCACATTCTCGCGCAGGGCTTGCTTGCCCGCCACGACTGCGCCATGCATCCAGTCGCCGTCCTTTGCGAGCGCATCCACAAAGGCGACCTTCTCTTCTGGCGTAGCCATTTGGTCAATCGCGTGGGTGATGAAATGGCGCGCGACGAGGGGCTGCTCCAGCTCGTTCAACAGCACCGCGGCTTTGAACAAGCCCAGCCCTTCCATCTTGCTGCG
>CAYFFN010000003.1:0-29807 GCA_964342335.1 uncultured Azospirillaceae bacterium | reverse complement strand
ATGAGCCAGAGCTAGCTTACAGCCATAGCGCACTGCGCCTTTTGGTTGATGCGATACGCCCGAAGGACGATGCGTGAATTTACCATCATAAGGGATTATTTTGCGCCGCTGGCGCACCCTGATGCTGCGCTGAATCTCAAAGACGATGCAGCACTTCTCTCCATTCCCGAAGGCGAGCAGCTCGTCATCACCACCGATACACTAAATGAAGGCGTGCATTTTATCGGCAACGAATCGCCTGACCTGATTGCGCGCAAGGCGCTGCGTGTGAACCTCTCTGACCTCGCCGCGATGGGCGCAACGCCCCTCGCTTACACGCTCAATCTCTCCGCTCCTAAAGATGCGGATGAAGCTTTCTTCGCGGCGATTGCGGCAGGGCTGAAACAAGACCAAGAGCAATTTACTATTCACCTGCTGGGTGGTGACACCACCGCTAGCACCGCAGGGCTTTCGCTCACTATCACCGCCTATGGTACGGTAGCGAAAGGCGCAGCACTCACGCGCTTTGGCGCGAAGAGTGGCGATGCCATTTACGTGGGAGGCACTATCGGCGCAGGCGCACTCGGCCTCGCTGTGGCGCAGGGGAAAGCCCCGATGAATGAGGCGCTATTACATGCCTATCAATTGCCAGAACCACAGCTCGCACTCAGCAAAATGCTGCGCAACAAAGCAACCGCCTGCATGGATGTTTCGGACGGGTTAGTGCAAGACCTCACCCATCTTTGCGCTGCCTCTGTTGTGGGTGCGGACATTGATTGCGATGCTATCCCGCTCGCAGGTAAAAACCTCGAAGCCTGTATTACCGGTGGTGATGATTATGTGCTGCTCTTTACCGCACCCGAAGGCGTGCTGATTGAAAATGCCACACGCATCGGTACGATTACAGCAGACAATGAAATCCGTTTTTTAGATAAAGAGAGAAACGCGCTCACCTTCACGCAAGGCGGTTATCAGCATTTTTAATTAGCGACCGCCTGGCCCTGGGGTTCCCGCACCTGGCGTACGGCGACCGGGCGCGCCGAAGCGCCCTACGTTCCCCAAAATCTGTTCGAAGAAGCCAAGCTCTTGGCCTTCGGTTGGGGTTTCTTTGGAAACATACTCTACTTGCTGCGGCTCAAGGTCGCTCACCGCTTCAATCTTATCCAACGAGCCATTGGCGTTGAAGGTCACGCGCGTGACTTTCTGCTCGGTAATTTCGGGTTTGAAGAAGGCTTCGCTCTCTTTGCGCAGATGGATGTAATACCAAATCGAATCTTCGTATTTGCTGATGGCGGAAGGCGTACCCATCACACGCGCCACGTCTTCGCGTTGATGCACGCCGGGAATCAGCTCGTCCAGCGCCACATTCTCATCCACGAAACCGCGATTATCAACAATAGGGTCGCACGCGGCCAGTGCAAGAAATGCAAATGCTAGCTGGAAATATTGGCGCATACTGCTATACCCATCTTATGTTGACCAAATTACTCCGCGCCGTATGGCCGAATCCGCAGAAACGCCGCGCCGCTGATGTGTATATAGCATTGGTGAACGCTGCGCGTAACCCTTTTTTCTATGAGCAGTGGAAGGTGGCGGACACTGTGGATGGCCGCTTCGATATGATCGTGCTGCATCTTGCCTTGGTGGTGGAACGCCTCGATAAAAGCGAACGCGCAGCACTCATCCAATTACGCAACGCGCTCATGGAATATGCGATTGAGGATATGGACCGCAATCTGCGCGAGATGGGCGTGAGTGACACCAGCGTCAGCAAGAAAATGAAAAAGCTAGCAGGCGCGCTCAACGGGCGATTCGTGGCGTATGGCAAAGCGCAAACCCACGACGAATGGGCAAAGTCTCTCACTTTGAACATCTACCGCTCGGACAATGCCGAGCCTCTGCCAAGCGCTGCCGATATGGCGCATTACGCCATTGCATTGCGCGAAGGCTTAGCCAAGGCAGAAGACGAAACGCTCCTAGAGCCTAGTCATTACGGTAAAATTTTTCTTTCAGCCGGACCAGAGAATACAAGCCGTTCAGATGCGGCGTAGATTCTTCTAGCCATGTGCCAATCTCGCGCACGGCTCCCACAATCGCTTTAATCTCGGTCGGGCGACCTGCCTCAATATCTTGCAGCATAGACGTCTTGTGGCCGCGCATTCTGGCCGCGCCCGCAATGCGCTCTCGCGGCGTGGAACGAAACTCAATGCCCAGCTTCTCGCCGATAAAACGTGCCTCATTCATAATGGCGAGAATCAAATCCGTATCATCATATTCTTCCACCACACGGTCCATCGTCGCATGGGTGAGTGCCGTGACAGGGTTAAAGGCGATATTCGCCCAGAGCTTGTTCCATACTTCGGTGCGGATGTTTGTGCTCACTTTGGGAGGCATGCCCGCAGCCCTGCATAATGCCGCTAGCTGGTTCACGCGGTCACTTTCGCTATGGTCAATCTCGCCTATCACAAAGGCAGGGTCCATAATATTCACGTAATGGATATGGCCCGGTGCGGTGATGGTCGCGGCGAGATAATTCGCGCAGCCCACCACACGGTCTGGATGGATGGCCGAAAGAATCGCCCCTTCTGCATCGAGGCTTTTAAGGGTGCGGCCATCAAAACGCCCGCCCTCTTTTTGGAAGTACCACCAAGGCAGTCCGTTGATGGAGAACACCACCATCGTGTCGTCTTTTAATAGCGGCGTAATATTGGCGAGGGCGGATTCAATCTGATGCGACTTCACGCACACAAACACCACATCCTGCGGGCAAAGGTCACTGGCTTTATCCGTCGCGGGCACGGCGACCGACCAATCTTCACCCGTATCCGAATGCAGCTGAAGCCCGCCTTTTTGCATAGCTTCCAGATGCTTGCCGCGCGCTATGAACGACACCTCAGCGCCGTGGCGTGCTAGCATTGCCCCCATCAGGCCACCTGTTGCGCCTGCACCTACAATCGTTATTCTCGGATTCGTATTCATGGTGCTTGTCTATGGCGTGACCTAAACAAATGCAAGCCCTGTGAATTAAATGAACAAAATGAAAGGTTTGAGGCACTCTCATCCTGTGAGCAGTCGCACAAGAAGGCTTTACAAGCCGCCGCCCAGCGCCTATCACTTTCCTATGAAAGCTTGGTCAATCATACTGCTCGCGACAGCGGCCTTATCCATTTTTGTGCTCTTGCAGCTCTTGCGCCCTGATGCGACTACGGCTGTTGAACGCTCTACTGGCACCGCATTAATAGGTGGGCCTTTCGAGGCGATTGATCATACCGGCGAACGCTTCACCGATGCTGATCTCAAAGGTCAATATAGCCTCGTCTATTTTGGCTTCACCCATTGCCCTGATGTCTGCCCCACTGGCTTGCTCAAAATTAGCAATGTGATGGATTCGCTGGGTGGCATCGCAGAGAAGCTGGTGCCTATTTTTATTACACTGGACCCCGAGCGCGACACACCGGAGGTGATGGCGCAATATGTGCAGCATTTCGATGACCGCATGATTGGCGTTACTGGCACGGCTGAGCAAATCGATACCATCGCAAAGGCCTATAAAGTCTATTATAAGAAGAGTGAGCAGGCGGATAGCGCGCTAGGCTATTTAGTAGACCATTCCAGCTTCACCTATTTGATGGGACCGGATGGAAACTATATCACCCATTTCTCTCATGATGCCAGTGACAGCGAAATGCATATGGGCATCCTAAAAGCATTGGAGGAAAAATAATGCACCCTTTCTTGGCACTTATTGCAGCAATGACCATTGCTCTATTCGGCAGCACACAACAGGCATGGGCGCAGGAATCCTCCTCACTAGTTATCGATGATGTGTGGGGCAGCCCAAGCATTGGGGGAAGCAAAGTGGGGGTTGCTTATTTCTCTGCAACCAACACAAGCGAAGAGGATATTGCTATTATTGCAGTTACCTCAACCGCCTCAGAAACGGTAGAACTGCACACGCATTTTATTGCAGATGACATTATGCAAATGCGTAAGATTGAAGAAGTCACGGTGCCCGCGGGACACACAGTAATGGCCAAGCCTCATGCCCTCCACCTTATGCTGATCGACCTAAACCAGCCTTTGGGAGAAGGTGAGACCTATCCCGTTACATTCCATTTGAACAACGACAAAAAGGTTGAGGGCACGCTCACCATTAAGCCACGCCCCAATCGCCATGGACACCATGATTGATGATTCGATTCCTATCCCGCCGAATCTGACCGGATTCCGACGCGGGTTTATGTTTATTCTCTCTTCGCCATCCGGTGCAGGGAAGACGACCCTCTCGCGCCGTTTGCTCGCCAACCATCCGGGCCTGACTATGTCTATCTCTGTCACCACACGCGAGCAGCGCCCTGGAGAGATTGATAAGCAAGATTACTATTTCATCGACGACGCTAAGTTTGATTCCATGACCGAGAACGGCGAGCTTTTAGAGCATGCTACCGTGTTTCAGCATAAATACGGCACACCTTCTGATCATGTAAACGCTGCTCTGGATAAGGGATTAGACGTATTGTTTGATATTGACTGGCAAGGCACGCGCCAGCTTGCGGAGAAATGCCGCGACGATTTGGTGAGCGTGTTTATCCTTCCGCCATCCATGGAAGAATTGGAACGCCGCCTGCGTTCGCGCAAACAAGATAGCGACGAAGTCGTGCGCCACCGTATGGAAAAAGCCGCAGGTGAAATCAGCCATTGGGACGAGTATGACTATGTCGTGGTGAACAAAGACCTCGATAATACGCTCGCAAAAATCGTGCATATTTTGGAGGCCGAGCGCACCAAGCGCATCCGCCAAACCAACTTGCCGCTCTTTGTTGAAGATTTATGCAAAGACCATCAAAGCGCGGCGTAAGCTTCCGCTAGGCGCACATAATCCGCTACTGAAATCTCGTCGGGCCGCTTGGTCTCAGCGATTCCCGCGGCCGCACATAAAGCCAGCACATCCACGCCGAGCGGCTGCAACGCCTTACGCAGCATTTTGCGGCGCTGATTGAAGGCAGTCTGCAAAAGCTTCTCCATCAATGCAAACGGCACTTTGTCATCACGTTTGCGCAGACTCAACTGCACCACACCCGAATCTACTTTGGGGGGCGGCGTAAACGCTTCCGGCGGTAAATGCATGAGCTGACTCGCATGGCATAACCATTGGCACAAGACTGAAAGACGGCCGTAAGATTTACTCTTAGGCTGCGCCATCAAACGTTCCACCACTTCTTGCTGCAACATCACGGTGACGTGCGCGAATGCCTCAGCATCATCGTACCATTGCTGCAGCCATTGCAGCACCATCTGCGTGCCCACATTATACGGCAAGTTCGCGATAATCGCGCGCGGTGCATCGGTATGCTCCGCCAGATTGACCTCCAGCGCATCTCCCATCAGGATATTCAAACGCCCCTCCGCGACATCACGCAGTTGCTGCATAACTGGCAGGCAGCGCTCGTCCTTCTCCACTACCGTGATGCGCTTGGCCGGGCTCGCAAGCAATGCGCGGGTGAGGCCACCGGGGCCGGGACCAATCTCAATCACATCCATGTTTGCACTTACGCCTGCCTTTTGCACAATGCGATCCGTGACGGTTTGGTCGAGCAGGAAATGTTGGCCAAAATTTTTCTTCGCACGCAAGCCAAAATGCGCGATGACGTCTTGCAGCGATGGCAGAGCGTCGGTCATTTTAGGCGCACATCCACAAAGGCTTGGCGGCGCAGATTACGCATGAACTTCGCCGCCGCGAGTGAAAGCTTCTCTTGCATTAGCTGGTCACGCACCCAACCTTCTTCGGGGAGTGGCAGAGGCTTCTCAATTTTCTCACATAACATCAGCAAACGAATCCCCTCCGGCGTTGCGAAAGGCTCACTCACCTCACCCACTCTCAGCGCAGCTACCAGTGGGTATACGGTTTCATTCAGCTGATTATATTCGGTGCGCACATACTCAATCGCCATGTCCAAATCTTCAAAGTCCTCGATTCCGGCAATGCCTTTATCGCGGCAAGTGCCCGGGCCTTGACGGATGTTGCGTGCAATATCCAGCAGCACTTCTACTTCGTCATTTCTCGCATCTTCCGCCACTTTGAGGAAGATTTCTTTCATCGCCACTTCTGCATTGGTTGGCTTCACAGCGACGGTGCGTTTATCTTCCATGCGCAAAATTTCGTACCCCGCGAATACACGGCGCGGAGGGCTAACCATCCCCACTTTCATGTTGCTTAGTGCAAATGCTTCTTCCTTACGCAACTTGCTAGGCTGCACCCAAGCCGCTTCTTCAAATGTCACCTCTAGCTCTTCGGCTACTTGCTCTTGCAACTCCTCGATGGTTTGACCCTTTTGCCACGCTTCAGCCAAACTGATAGCCAGCTCCTGCACGGCACTTTCTTCATCGGGGTTATTCACTGGCAGGCTGATGGTCGAGACTTTCCACTCCAACTCACTGCGTCCTTGTTGCATTTTCTGTTGCGCCAGTTTTACTTCGTCTTGCGAGATAGCGACATCGCGGCGCACGCGTGTTTGCAGCAATTTCTGCCAACGGATTTGTGACTCTACTTGCTTCTTAAATGACTCAAACGAAATCCCATCGGCTTCCATTTTTTGTTGCAGCTCACTTCCTGAAAGCCCTTGTGCTTGTTCAATCGGCGCAATGGCACTTTGTATCTCACGCGGGCTAACCATAATACTCAGACGTTCTGCTTCTTGACGCTGTAATTCCTCATCCACCATGCTACGCAGGGTTTGGGGCAGCAATTTCTTCTCGATATCCGGCACCCCTTGCAGACCTGCGAATACCTTGGTGAGGTTCATGCGCTTATAGACGTCGTCCGTCGTAATCACCGACTCATTCACCACCGCGGCGATACCAAGCTGCATCGTCTCTGCCTTTGTGGGCTGCACGCTGATAAGCAGCGCGAAAACCATGATGCTAGTTAATGTTCTTAAGTATGACATTCACAAGATACTGATCGTTTGGTTCCACATCGCGGTCACGGGTAAAGTCGCGCAATGCGAGGGTGGTTAGGGTTATACATTCATCCGAATAGATGAGCGAAACAAACGCATTACGCGACTGCACCGCTTCTATATCGCGAACCCCGCCCATTTGCAACGTCCAGTAGTCGGTGAGTGCAAGCGAGGTGTTGACGCGCACTTCCTCTCGGTCGCTTAGGATGGGGTCGCTGGTGAGCTTCAAATAGTTCACGCCAAAGGTGAGCGGGCTTAAGTCAAAGCGGCTAATCACCTCGTGACGCAGCGGCGTGAAGTCCTCGCCCGCCAAACGGAAACGGTAATTCACATCGACTGGCATAAAGGCGATGCCCATCTGGCCGACATAATCCGACCAGTCTTCATCGTAGGTGCGTGTATCGGGGAAGAGCCCGTCATTATCCGTATTGAAGCTTTGACCAAAGGAAGCATTCACTACCTCACCGGTATTGCCGCTCCATTGCGTGCGCAGGCCATAGGTCGCACGCGAGCCCTCTTCCACACGGTCATAGCCCGCGAAGCGGTTGTAAGCAAAAATGTTCAAATCGCTAAAATCGGTCACGAGGGAGTCTTCGTTTGGCACTTCCAGCGGATTGTGCCCGCGCGATGATGTGACCAACACCGCCGTCGGCTCAGCGACCCAACTGCCCGATTCGAAATGGTTCACCAGCGGGTATTTCCAACTCAGGCCGAGGCGTGGAATCACGCGGGTCAGATCTTCATCAAAGGTCCGGTTACCCACGCTATTATCGCTGATATTGTAGAAATCCGTGCGCAGCTGCGCATCTAGCTCAAACACATGCCCATAGTCCGAAACAAGCGGCAAGCGCCAGCCCATCGCGCCGGTCAAGCGGTTCATATCCGAGCCCACAGTGCGCTTGAGCACCAATGCATTACCAAAGGTTCTCCAGCGCGAACCCCAGAGCCCCGCATCCGACTCATATTCCCCTTCAATCAATGGCATGATAAGCGGAGTGACATCTGGGTCATCGTTTAGCTCCAAGCCTTGGAAGGCGAGGCTCTGCGCGATGAGATAACTGCGGTCCTCGATACGGTCAAAGAACAAGCGCGATTGCAGCACGTCCCTATCGCCAAAGCCATAGCGGCGCAAATAGGTATCATCTGTCGCGCGCGCCACATCAAAACCCCAGTTCCAATGTTCGCTCATATCGCCGCGCCCTTCCGCAAAGATATGACCACGAAATTCGCGGTCGCCCGTGCGTGCCCCCGTCACACCGTCACGCTCATCAGGGAAGGTTCCGCTTCCGTTCAGCTTAATCTCCCCTGCCTCAAAGAGCTGGCGATATTCCAGCTCCTGCACATAGCCTTCCGCACCGGTAAAATAGCTGGTAAAGGTCGCGTCTTTGTCTGGCGCAATATTCCAATAATAGGGCACTTTCACAACGGTTCCTAAGTTCGAGCTACTGCCATATTCAGGCGTCAGCAACCCGCTCTTACGGTCCGCGCCCGGTGTAGGGTGAGAGAGATACGGCGTATAGAGTATCGGCAAACCCCATAATTCAAGCCATGCATCGTCATAGGTCACCATCTGTTCTTCGCTATCGATGTTAATCTCATCCGCCTTGAGTTGCCAGAGCGGGTCCGAATCTTCGCAGAGTTCGCACGGCGAATAGGCGGCTTTTTGGAGCTGCATTTCGCGCTCGTTTAGGCGCTCGGCTTGGCGTGCAGCAAAGCGGGAATTATCCGCTGTCTGGGTGCGCAAATTGTAAATGATTCCTTTTTTGAGGTCTCCTGTCACCTGAGCTTGGTCAGAGAAAAAGACCTGCCCCGTCTTGTCCATCATCACCACATTGCCCGTGGCGCGCACGACGTTCTGCATTTGGTAATAGGTGATTTTATCCGCGCGCAGCACGCTCTCGCCCTGCACCACCTCTACATTACCCAGCGCCACGACAATCTTGGAGTTCTGGTCATAGCCGATCTTGTCGGCCTGCATCAGCACCGGTTTTTGGCGGCTATCCTGCTCCGGCACGGCGGCATGCGCAGCAAACAGGCCACTGGCCATCACCATCGCTATCCCAAGCCCTATTATCTGGCGCGTTTTAGACACACTGCTCCCATTGTAAACACTAGTCCTAAGGTCTAGCGGTTGGGCCGTGGAGCGGCAAAGCTTTTATCAGGGGTGGGGATAGCTCTGGGGTTAACCGTCTTCAATATGCAAGAGCGCTGATATTCCTAGCATAATTGTGATGATAGGCGGCGTCCAAGCGGCGACAAACACAGGCAAGCTGCCCGAATAACCCAGTGCATAGACCAAATTGGTCGTAAAATAGACGACAAATCCGGCAATCACACCCGCCACAATCAACATCGCCACCTTGCCACGACGAGGCTGACGCAGCGAGAAGACCGCAGCGATACAGATCATTCCCGTGAGCATGAGTGGAGCCGAAAGCAGGCTATGCCAATGTAATTTATGGCGAAGGGCGGAGAACCCCGCCGTCTCCAACGTGTTTATGAAGGACGGCAAATCCCAGAAAGAGAGGGTCTGCGGCGCGGCAAAACTGTCTTGAATTTTCTGAATATTCAACTCGGTATTGAGTTTAAAGAGCGGCATATTCTCCATCATCAAGCCGGGCACCGCGAGCGTTGCATCCTCTAACTCCCAATAGCCGGGCATTAACTTGGCAGTCGGCGCATCGATACGCCCTATATATTCATTTTGTCCACCAAACGTATGAATCACCACATCGGTGAGCGAATAATCCTGCTGCGAAATACGCTTCGCATGGATAATGTAAGACTCCACCTGCTTATCATTGATGACCGCATCCACCGCCTCTACTTGGCGCAGCCATAGGCCCGATGCCGAGACAGAAAGCACACTCGTACTACCGGTGATATATTTCCCCTCCAGCTTCTCAAAACGCGAAATCATCGAAGCGGCAATGGGGTTAAATACGGTGGTAAACACAATCCCAACCAACATGCCTAGCGCCACTACTGGCATCAAAAACTGCCAGACAGAGATACCCGAGGCACGCGCAGCAACCAATTCACTTGAACGGGTCAAACGCGCCAGCGCGACCATCGCACCAATCAACACGGCAAACGGCAGAATTTGCTCTGCTGTGAGCGGGAGTTTGAGCAAGGTCATCTCCAAGACCGAAGCAAATGGCACATCATGTGCCTTTTTCGAAGCACGACGCAATAGCTCCACCAGCTCAATCATGCCAATAATGCCGATAACCCCAGCCATCGCTACACTCATCGCAACCAAACACTGGCGACCAATATACATCGACATGGTAACAGGCAGCCTCATGATGCACTCGCCTCCTGATAATGTTCGTAGTTACGTGGAGGTGCTGAGACGCGATGCGTACTGAGGCGATAGGCAGCCCCACCCATCACAAACGTAAGCAGCAGATATATCACAGGCACCAAATCATTGTTTTTGGTCACCGCATTGCGCAGCGAAATCGCCACCACCACCGTTGCAACGCAGAGTATACAGGCAAAAATCACTTTTTTGCTGTTCCCGCGGCGGCTGAAACTTCCCGTCAGCAGCACGGCCAACGCAATGCTGGTTAGGGCAATATTATAAAGCGGCCAACTCAAGCGCTGATGCGCCTCTGCTATATTTTCCATACGCTGCTTTTGGTTTGCTTCTGGCTCAAATAATTCGCCCAAAAACTTCTCATCCGCATCGCGGTCACGCAGGGCTTCATCGGTATAAAAACTGATATCCAGCGTGTATTGGTCAAAATTCAGCCACGAAACGCGGCCATCCCTCATTTCCTGACGCATCCCTTTTTTGAGCGAGAAGCTCGGCCCGTTCTCGGTCTGCATCAGGCGGCCTTCTTCGGCCATCATGGTGATCTCATTTGCCTCACGCGCATCATGCACGAGAATCCCGTAAAGATTGCCGCTATCGTCACGGTCGCGAATAAACACCGTCAGCCTATTGACCGGATGGTTGAACACTTCCTCCTGCAACAAAATCGACGCATAGTTATTCTTCAAAAATGACTGCATATCGTTGAATTGGCGGTTGGCCACCGGCATCAAATAAAGCGAAATCATATAGCAAAAGAGCGCGCCCATCGCCGCGACCTGCAAGCCCGGCAAAGCCAGCTGCCATCGACTGAGCCCCGCTGCGCGCATCACCACCAGCTCGCTATCCGTCTGCAAACGGCTATAGGTATAAAGCACCGCAATAAAGATAGAGACGGGTACTAGCAACAAAAGTAACGAAGGGAAAAGCAGCGACGTAATATGAATAAAACTGCCAATCGAGAGGCCGCGATTCACGATAAAATCGATGAAACGCAGCGCCTGAATTAACCAGATAATACAGGTCAACGCACCCGTGATAAGCACCACAGGCAGCAGCAAATGTTTCATCAAATAACGATTATAGGTCGCGAACATATCGCCCTTATAAAGCCTTTGCATGACGCATGCAATCGCGTTACATTCGGCCCATCACAAAACATTGTTTCAGGGAGTTAAATCAATGAATATCACTTTCACCGCATCTGTTTCTTCTGGCAAAGCCAAAGCAAAGCACGCGCTTGTGCTACTGGCTGACGCAAAAGGCAATTTGGGCAGCGAAGGCAAAAAGCTGGATAAGAAAACCAAAGGCGCTATCAGCCGCGCACTGAAGACCGCAGAATTTTCAGGTAGCTACACGCTGCATGGCGTAGAAGGACTCACCGCAGATCGCGTGGTCGTGCTCGGCGTGGGTGAAGCGAAATCGCTGGATGCCAAAGCACTGCAAAATATCGGCGGCAAAGCCGTTGCAGCGCTCAACGCAGCACGCGCCAAAAGCGCTGAGCTGGTGGTAGAGCAAATCAAATCCAAGCTCGGTGGTGATGAAGTAGCTGCGGAAATCGCTTTCGGTGCAGAGCTGCGCGATTACGCGTTTGATAAATACCTCACCAAACAAAAAGCAGAAGACAAGCCGACCCTCACCAAAGTGACCGTGGTTTCGGATGCGGCAACCAAAGCGAAAAAAGCCTTCGCACCGCTTTCTGCGATTGCCGATGGCGTGCGCGCGACCCGCGATGTGGTGAGCGAACCAGGTAATATTATCTACCCTGAAACACTGGCCGCAGAGTGCAAAAAACTCACTGCTCTAGGAGTGAAGGTAGAGGTGCTGGGCGAAGCGCAAATGAAGAAACTGGGCATGGGCGCACTGCTCGGCGTGGGCCAAGGCTCCGCGTTCGAATCCAAGCTGATTGTGATGCAATGGAACGGTGGCAAAAAGTCTGAGAAGCCGGTCGCCTTCATCGGTAAAGGTGTGACGTTTGACACAGGCGGCATCAGCATCAAGCCATCAGGCGGCATGGACGAAATGAAGTTCGATATGGGTGGCTCTGGCACGGTGTTCGGCCTGATGAAAGCCCTCGCGGGCCGTAACGCCAAAGTGAACGTAGTCGGCGTGATTGGTGCAGTAGAGAACATGCCAGATGGCAACGCGCAACGTCCGGGTGACATTGTGACTTCTATGTCTGGTCAAACCATCGAAGTACTCAACACCGATGCAGAAGGCCGCCTCGTGCTGGCCGATGCGCTGTGGTATACGCAAGACCGTTTCAAGCCGAAATTCATGATCAACCTCGCGACGCTGACGGGTGCGATTTTGGTGGCGCTTGGTTCTAGCCGCGCGGGTATTTTCTCCAACAACGACAAGCTCTGCAAACAGCTTGAAGAGTCTGCGGACAAAACCGGTGAAGCCGTATGGCGCCTGCCGCTGGGTGAAGTCTATGACAAGCAAATCAACTCGCCTGTGGCCGACATGCAGAATATCGGTTCCGACCGCGAGGCGGGCAGCATCACCGCTGCGCAATTCCTGCAACGCTTCGTAAATAACGTGCCGTGGATTCACATCGATATCGCGGGCACCGCATGGAGCAAAAAAGGCGATGCCGTAACGCCCAAAGGCGCCACAGGTTATGGCGTGCGTTTGCTGAACCAACTCGTTGCTGACCATTACGAAGGGTAACCACCCCTCCGATGGCGCTCATTCAGTTCTACCACCTCACCACCACGCCGCTGGAGGTTGCCTTGCCTAAGATTATGGAGAAGGCACTGGCCACTGGCGAGCGTGTGTTGGTGTTGGTGGGCGATGAACAAAGTATGGATAAGCTGAACGACGCTTTCTGGACGTATAATGACCGCAGCTTTCTGCCGCATGGCTCCAGCAAAAATGCATACCCAGAAGAGCAGCCTATCTACATCACTTACGCGCCTGAGAATCCGAACAAGGCGAGCATTCTCGCTGTGACCGATGGCTCGCAACTGGAAGAATTAAGCGACTTCTCACGCGTGCTGGATGTGTTTAATGGCCATGATGACGCAGCGGTCACAGCCGCGCGCACGCGCTGGAAGACGTATAAAGATGCGGGCCATGAGCTAAAATATTTTCAGCAGAATGAGCAAGGCGGCTGGAAGCAGGCCGCCTAACGTTTCATCACCACGGTTAGCCCGTCACTGGTGGGCAAGGTCACTGCCTCAAACCGCGAGCGGTCTTGCAGCATGGCATGGAGTGATTGCATATTATCAATCGCCTCGCGGCTCACACGTTCTTGCGGCTCACCTGATTCCACCGCACCTTTAAGCAGGCTATTATCAATCAAAAGCAGTGCGCCGTTTTTCAGCTTCGGTAGCAAGGCTTCGACATAGAGCTTATATTTGCGTTTCTCTGCATCGATAAATGCGACATCGAATAGCCCTTCGGCTTGTTCAATCATCGCGAAGGCATCGCCCTCATGCAGCGTAATGTTCTTGCCCAGCGGGTGCTGCGCAAAATGCTGCTTGGCGAGTGCGGCATGTTCAGGGTTGCGCTCGCAGGTGTGAATCTCTGCATTCTCCCCAATCGCTTCTGCCATCGAAAGGGCGGACAAGCCCACAAAGCACCCCAACTCTATCACCCGCTTCGCACCCGTTAGCTGCAACAATAATTGCACCAACCGCGCCTCATAAGCATGAATTTGCAGGCCGGGGAAGTGCGCCTGCCCTGCATCCCACACGCGTTGCAGTGCGGGAGAGAGTGGTGCCAATTGGTCTAAGAATGCGCGTGTCATGGCTTTTTTCTACAGGACTGCCCATAGAGTGCAATAAATCCTTTACCTGCAACCACATTACGGGTTAAAGACCTATTAAAACTAAGGTGGGATATAAGATGAAAAAGGCACTTCTGGCTGCGGCCACCATGATGCTTTTGGCTGCGAACACTGCGCAGGCAGACGATTACCTAACATTCAATACCGGTTGGTACGACGTTACCCAAGAAGACGTTAAAGCGCATGTATTCGGCCTCGAATACCGTTATGAAGATATTTATTACGGCCTGCGCCCAACGGTTGGCGGCATGGTAACGGATGATGCGGCAAACTATATCTATGCCGGTTTCCATTGGGAATTGCCTATTTACGATAGCATTTACTTTACCCCAAGCACGGCGGTTGGCGCTTATAGCCACGGCCATGGTAAGGACCTTGGCTATGGCGTTGAGTTCCGCTCTGGCATCGAGCTAAGTGCGGATGTGTATGAGAACCATCGCCTTGGTGTTGCAATTCATCACCTCTCCAATGCGAGCTTGGGTAATGACAATCCGGGCACCGAGATTCTCACCATCAACTACCAATTGCCGATTGGTTGGGCTGAGTAAGCTTACAACTTCTTATAAAGAATATGCGCGTCCACATAGCCCTTATGCGGGTTATGGAAGGCTTCTGGTATCGTGCCAATTTGCGTAAAGCCAAGAGGCTCCCAAATCTTGAGTGAGGCAATATTATCCGCCACCACAAGATTAAATTGCATCGCGCTGTAGCCGAGGCGCTTGGCCTCTTCTAACGCAAATTCTCCCATCGCACGGCCATAGCCCTTGCCGCCATGCGCACGTGAAACGATAAAACCTGCATTGCATATATGCGCGCCCAAATCCGGCTGGTTAGGACGGATATAGAATGTGCCCACCAGCTCACCTTCCGCTTCTGCAAGGTAAGTCTGTTTATCCGGCGAACACCAAATGGCGCGGCCTTGTTCTAGAGATGAATCCGGCGCGTAAGGATAGGTATCTCCCGCAGCAATGGCTTCCTGCCAGATGGGCCAAATGCGCTCAAACTCCTCCGGCGCAATCGCGCGGATGTTCAGCATTTACGCCAGCTGTTCGTATGCAGGTAAGGTCAAGAATTCAGCGAAGTCTTCATTCTCTACCAGCTGCTTCATCAAGCCTGCGGCGGCGGTGCATTTACTTGCGGCAAATGCTTCTGCGCCATATTCGGCTTTGATTTTTTCCAGCTCCTCAGGAATCCAGCTAGCGATAAGCGGGAGTGTTACCTCGCGACCATCGTCCATCTTCACGCCGGAATGGTGACCCCATTGCCATAGTTGCGTGCGAGAGATTTCTGCCGTCGCGGCATCTTCCATCAGATTGTAAATAGGCACAGCGCCGCGACCATCCAACCATGCGGCGGTATATTGAATCCCGACATTGATATTGTTGCGCACGCCCGCTTCGGTAATCGTGCCCTCTGGCACTTTCAGCAAATCATCTGCCGTGGCAGAAACTTCAGGGCGCAGCACGTCGAGCTGGTTTTTCTTGCCTGCAAGCACGGCGTCAAAGGCTTCCTGCGCTACCGGAATCAAATCCGGATGCGCCACCCATGTGCCATCATGGCCATTCTTGGCTTCGCGTTCTTTATCCGCCTTCACTGCGGCAAAGGCTTTGGCGTTCGCCTCTACATCTTTGCGGTTCGGGATAGCGGCGGCCATGCCACCCATCGCGAACGCGCCGCGCTTGTGGCAGGTTTGAATCAACAGCTCGCTATAGCTTTTGAGGAAATGCACGCCCATGCCCACTTGCGAGCGATCCGGCAGCACAAAGCTTGGGTCCTTATGGTGCTTTTTAATGAAGCTAAAAATATAATCCCAGCGGCCGCAATTCAGCCCCGCAATATAATCCTTCATCGCATGCAGAATTTCATCCATCTCGAAAACGGCATTGATGGTTTCAATCAGCACAGTCGCTTTGATGGAGCCATGCGGAATGTCGAGGCGCTTCTCGGCATAGGCAAATACGTCGTTCCAAAGCGCCGCTTCTTCTGCCGATTCCAACTTAGGGATATAGAAGTATGGGCCCGTGCCACGCTTAAGGCGTTCCGCCGCGTTATGGAAGAAATAGAGGCCAAAATCGACCAAGCTGCCCGAGAGTGGTTCGCCTTTATAGGTCATGTGTTTTTCATCCAAATGCCAACCGCGCGGGCGCACAATCAGCACGGCGAGGTTGCTGTCATTCAGCGCATAATGCTTGTCGCCACTGTCAAAGGTTAGCTCCTCGCGCACGGCATCGCGCAGGGCGAGCTGGCCTTCGATCACGCGTTCCCATGTGGGGCTGAGCGCATCTTCCAAATCTGCCATGAAGACTTTCGCGCCGGAGTTAAGGGCGTTGATAATCATCTTCGGCTCGGCGGGGCCGGTAATCTCTACGCGGCGGTCTTGCAAATCTTCTGGGATAGGCGCGACCTTCCAATCGCCTTCGCGAATCGCTTTCGTGTCTGCACGGAAGTATAGCTTCTTGCCCGCAAAAATTTCCTTCTGCACCGCTTCGCGCTTGGCGAGTAGTTCCTTGCGGCGCGTGCCGAACTGCTCTTGTAGCTCGGCAACAAAGGCGAGCGCCTCTGGCGTCAAAATCTCGTCAAACCCGCTTTGCATCGGGGCGGTGATGGTAATCGTCTCGGCAGACATGGCACTCTCCTGTTCGTTCACTCAAGAGATAAAACCATAAGCGGTGCATTTCAACCCTCGGGGGCTGGACATCCCCCATTAAGTTTGCCACATAAGGGGGTATGTGGAAGCAAACGAAAAAACTGCTTTGGGTATTTTACAAAGCGGGCGACAAACTCGTCGATGACGATGGCATCGAGCATGCGGGCTATTTGACCTTTCTCGGCCTGCTCGCGCTGTTCCCCTTTATGGTGCTGATTGTCTCCCTCGCCGGTTTTATTGGCGAAGGGGAGTTGGGTACGCAATTCATCACCTATATGGCAAACGCCCTGCCGCAAGAGGCAGTGGATGCGATTATGCCGCGCATTGTTGAGATTATTTCCGGTCCGCCACAAGGCTTACTCACCGTGGCAGTGCTGGGCGCAATTTGGACCTCCTCCTCCGGTGTGGAAGGGGTGCGTGGCATCCTGAACCGTGCCTATAATGTCAGTAACCCGCCAACCTATATCCTCCGTCGCCTGATGAGCATCGCGCAAATTCTAGTCTTCACGATGATTATCATGGGCGTGATGATGTTTATCGTCTTCGCACCGCTCGTTATTGTGCAGATAGAGGGGCTGCTTGGCTTCCGTTTGAGTCAGGAAATGGACGAGTTTTGGAACCAGTCGGTGGTCTATATTGGTGCGTTCCTGCTCTTCTTCGTCGTCGCGAATATTTATTATATCCTGCCCAATATCCGCCAGCGCTTAGGTGCGGTGGTTCCGGGGGCGGCGCTGGTGATGGTGCTTTGGATGGTAGGGGCGAGCTTGTTCACCGTTTATATTTCCAACGTCGATCAGATGAATGTCATTTACGGCAGTCTTGGCGGCTTCATCGCCACGTTACTCTTCCTGTTCGTGATGAGCGTCATCTTTATCTATGGCGCCGAGTTCAACGCCACCCTCATTGAGGAATATGGCGGCGAGGTGGAAGAGATTGAGCATGTCGAGCCAGAGGAAGAAGTGGGCCATGCCCATCACGCCTCGCACCGCGACAAAGCATCAGAGGAATAATTCTCCACCCCATAATAGCGTGAGGAATGCCGCTGCAATCGCCACCCCATACGGGATCGGCTGGCCTATAAGCAACACACGTGGCAGGCTCCATGTCTTATCGCATTTGATTTGGATATAGGTTAGTAGCTTGCGGATAATCACCAATAGCACCGCCAATACGCCGCCATAAAGCCCGGTATAAACCGCAAAGAAGGCGGCCTGCATATTCCAGCCGCACCACAGCCCTAGCACCGCGAGCAGCTTTACATCCCCGCCGCCCATAGCGCGCAACGCAAATAACACAAAGCCACCAGCGAAAAACGCACCGAAGCCTAAAGCATGCCTCAGCCAATCCGTCTCTGGCATGAGCAGCCCAAAGGGAACAAACAGCAAAAGCAGCGTTAAATTGACTTTGTTAGAGATGGTATAGCGGGTGATATCGCTCAGCATCACCCAGACCAAAATCAGGGTGAGCAGCCATGCCATTGCCATCGGTAAAATCGCTTCCATACCCAGCAACTAGCCTATTGTTGTGCCCGAAACAAGCGCCACCGCAAAAATGTGTTAAATAAGCCACGCTATGGACTTTACACCACAGCTTTGAAGCACTAGATTACGTGCCTATCATAAGAAAAGGCAGACCATGTTCGGACTAGGCAAGAATTCGCAAGAAACTGACGAAGCACCCGTAGTACCCGCTCGCAAGCGCGCGCACATTATTATGCTGGGGAATGAGAAGGGCGGCTGCGGCAAAACCACTTCTTCCATGCATTTGATTGTTGGCCTGCTGCGCCTAGGCTTTAAGGTCGGTAGCATCGATATTGATTCACGCCAACGCTCCCTCTCGCGCTACATCGAAAATCGTCGCGAAACCATGACGCGTCATAATGTGACCCTGCCTGTGCCGCACCATATTATCGTGCAGAAAAGCCAGCTCACGGTGCTGGATGAAGCGCAAAACGACGAACGCCGCCGCTTTGACAAAGCGATGGGGCATGTAATTGATACCTGCGATTTCGTGATTGTCGATGGCCCAGGGAACGATACCTATCTCGCCCGCCTCGCGCATTCCTATGCCGATACCGTCATCACACCGATTAATGATAGCTTCGTGGATCTCGACCTGCTCGCGCAGATTGACCCGCAAACGCTCAAAGTCGTGCGCCCAAGTATCTATAGCGAAATGCTTTGGGAGCAAAAACTTGCCCGCGCGAAGCGCGATGGCCGCAGCCTCGATTGGATTGTGATGCGTAACCGCCTCTCCAACATCGATGCGCGCAACAAACGCCATATGAACAAAGCCGTGGAAGAACTCTCCAAGCGCATCGGTTTCCGCAACGCTCCGGGCTTTAGCGAGCGCGTGATTTTCCGCGAGCTGTTTCTGCAAGGTCTAACGGTATTTGATGTGATGGAAAGCAAGACCACCATTTCCGCGACCATGTCTCACGTTGCCGCGAAAAACGAAGTACGTGCGCTGCTCAAATTCCTCAACATCCCTGCGATTGATGAGAAGCTGAATGCAGGCAAGTCGCCAGACTCTCCGATGAAGGAGGGAGCTGACGGCAAGGGCGAAGACCTCGGCATGGATACCAAAGAAGAGAAAAAAGCAGCAAAGCCATCTTCTTCTGAGGCCAAATCTGCCGAGCCGATGGCTGCGCAAGCCTAGTACATGGCGGCCGACTTACACGACTCTCTCTTCCGTGCTTACGATATTCGCGGCATTTACCAAGACACGCTCGACGAAGCTGCCTTTCGCGCGATTGGGCAAGCCTTCGCCACCGTAGCGCATGAGCAAAGCGGCAAAGACGCACCGCGCATCGCCGTCGCACGCGATGGCCGTCTCAGCTCTACCTCCCTCGCCGATGCGCTAATGGAAGGGCTAATGGCGGGCGGAGCAGACGTGCACTATTGCGGCCTTGGCCCCACCCCTATGCTCTATTATGCGGTATGCGAAGGCAATCTCGATGGCGGGATGATGGTCACTGGTTCGCACAACCCGCCGCAACATAATGGTGTGAAGATGATGCTCGGCAAAGCCAGCTTTTTCGGCGATGACATTCAAGCACTCGCACAGCGCATTAAACAAGGTGATGTGCGCAGCGCAGAGGGAACGCGTCGCGACACGCCCCAGCAAGAAGCCTACGTCACCATGCTCGCCAACACCATCACGGCAAAAGGCCTCAAGCTGGTGTGGGATGCAGGCAATGGCGCGAGCGGAGAAGTAGTGGAAGCACTCTGCACGCGCGACACCGCCAATACACATCATACGCTTTATACCGATATTGATGGCACTTTCCCCAACCATCACCCAGACCCATCCGTGCCGGAGAACCTCTCCGATATAATGCGCGAAGTAGCCAACGCCCATTACGATATCGGGCTCGCCTTTGATGGCGATGGCGACCGTCTTGGCGTGGTGGATGATAAGGGCCGCATTCTCTCACCCGACCATTTGCTCATGCTCTTTGCTCGCGATGTACTCAGCCGCAAGGCAGGTGCGCACATCATTGCCGATGTCAAAACCAGCGGCTTGTTTTTTGAGGATGTGAAAGCCCATGGCGGCACAGCGGAGATGTATAAGACCGGCCATAGCCACATCAAAACCCGTATGAAGCAAACCGGCGCCGCCTTTGCGGGTGAGGCCAGCGGCCATATCTTTTTCGCCGATGATTATTTCGGGTTTGACGATGGCATCTACGCCGCCATCCGACTTATCAATTTGGTAAGTGCAAGTGGCAAAAAATTGAGCCGCCTCGTGGATGCCCTGCCCGAGGGAATCAACTCCCCCGAATACCGCATCCCCGTAGAAGAAGAGCGCAAGTTCGCGATTGTTGAAGCCGTGCGCGCCGACTTACAGGCCAAAGGCGCCGATATGGTCACACTGGACGGTATGCGCGTGAACACGCCGGATGGCTGGTGGTTGCTACGCGCCTCTAACACCCAAGCCGTGCTGAATGCACGCTGCGAAGGAGTAAGCGAGGCAGGGCTAAATGCGCTGATTTCGCAACTGCGCGAGACCTTAGCCGCCCATGGGGTAACACTCCCCCAATAATCCTAATGCTTTTTGTGTTGGGATTCTAATTGAGTGCGATTTGCTTCAATATCTTTGGAAATTGCAAAATATTCATCCCACGATATTTCATCCCATTTACCTTGATCCGCTAGCTTTCCTGCATTGCGCTTAATCTTCGCGAGCTTCTCGTAACTACGCGCAATATCGTCATGCCCTTTTGCGCGCATCTTATCCGCCATTTGATCATATTCTACGGCAGTAGCACGAAATTCATCGCCATTTGCTGCATCTTTTGCGATGGCAGGCTGCACCAATGCCAAAGAAAGCATCATTAAGGAAAGTGAAACAAGATAACGCATATGAACCTCCGTAAATGTGTGGGTATTGTAACATATTTTCATACCCCGCCCAATGTGCATCGACTCTTTCCATAGAAAAAACTGTGCATTGGGTTAGTGAGTGTTTATAAAAAAGATGCTCGATTTCCGCTTTCGCGGCAGTCCATGGTGCGGTCCCTTAGCTCAACTGGATAGAGCAACTGCCTTCTAAGCAGTAGGTTACAGGTTCGAGTCCTGTAGGGATCGCCACATCTTACTGATTTACAGTAATAATTTATTGTATTGACGTAAGTTGAAATTGATGGTTCCAATGATGGGACAAATAAGGGACACCTTACAGCATACAGGCCATTGAGCCACGTGCTAATGAGGGCAGGCGTTGCTGCGCCCAAGGTTAGCGAGGTTCCCGTTACGATTTAGTAAAGTTAACTACCGTAACGGGAGGGCGTAATATGCCATCTATAGAAAAGCGAATATCACCCAAAACAGGAAAAACCACCTATCGTGCGAAAGTGAGGTTAACGGGATTTCCGCCTCAAACGAATACGTTTGATAGAAAAACAGATGCTCAGCGTTGGGCGCAACGTACAGAAGCTGAATTGCGCGAGGGTAAACACTTTCCAGAAAACCAGTCTCGCAAGCGCACCTTGGTCGATTTGATTGACCATTATTTGGATCACGTCGAGGCAATCAACCCAAGGCGAGGAAAAGAGATTAGGCCGCTGCTTAATTTTTGGAAGGAGCAGTTTGGCACAACGTTACTCACCAATGTTACATCAGCGCAGGTACTAGAAGGGCGCACAACACTCTTGCAACGCAAGAAACAGCGTAAAGAGAATGGAAGAGAAGTAACGCTTAAACCCTCAACCGTAAATCGTCACCTTGCTGCTCTTCGCAGCGCCTTTGCTTTTGGCATCAGTCCGCTAAAATGGATTCAATGTAATCCCTCCGATGATGTGAAGAAGCTCAAAGAGCCAAGCCGTGACCGTTTCTTGAGCAAAGATGAGAGAAGCAGGCTTTTATCAGCTTGTAAGCAGAGCAAGAACCCGTATCTCTTTGCCATTGTTTTACTTGGAATCTCGACAGGGGCGAGACGCTCTGAATTGCGGGGTCTGAGGTGGGATGATATTTCAGAAGATTGTAGCCAAGCCGTTCTACGCAAAACCAAGAACGGCGATATACGCTCGCTGATAGTGACAGGAAAAGCCTTGGCAGTGCTCAAAGCGATGAAGGAGCGTAGGGAGACTAATGCACAATTTCTATTTCCGTCTTCGCGCAATCCAAACCGGCCTGTTGATTTCGAGACGGCATGGCGCAGAGCGTTAAAGGCATCCGGTATAACAGATTTTCGTTTTCATGATTTGCGGCATACCTGCGCGAGTTATCTTGCGATGGACAATGCGTCAGCTTTGGAGATTATGAACATCTTAGGCCACAAGTCTTTGGCGATGACACAACGTTACGCGCATTTAACAGCAGGGCACACAGTATCTGTCGTAGCGAGCATGACAGAGAAGGAGCTTGGCGATGTTGAAATCTGATTGGAAAGAGCTGCCAGATTGGCAAAACGAAACTGACTACGCCTTTTTAGACGATGCACCGCTAGAAGTATGGGTATGGGAATTTTTACGCCGCTCCATGCATTATCGTCGCTATTGGCATCGATGGGAGAATTGTCGAAATCATGATAAGCCAGTGTATCGACCAAGAAAGCGGGTGGATGAATCTGCGGAGCAGTGGTGGAGGCGTATTGCACTTGAGCAAAATATTGATGCAAAGCCTGTCAGCTTGAAAGTACATTGGGGAAGGGCTTGGCAATTGGATGAGCTGTATGACCCCCGCAAACCATTTGAGCAGGGCGTGACGTTTCTTCCCATTAGGCAAAGCGGAGTCGTGAGCATATCTCGCCCTGATGAGCTTGAACCATTTCTGATATGCGATGAAACGGGCAGCGGGAATTCGGTGGTGCACGTACAAGACCAGTATGCCATTTACGCATTTGATTTGACATTGCCCGTTACCGAGCAATTAGAGAAGGTTAAGGCAGAGATGTTACAAAAGGCCAAGCAGCTTGCCAAAGCCAAAGTACCAAAATTAAAGTCTCAGGTATGGAAGCGCCATTTAAGGGCGTTAGACGCAGAACGAGCAGACCTCAAGCCCTCTGGCGCAGAGATTGGCAAACTGCTATTTGGTGATGATAGCTGCAAGGTCAAGCTTGCAAAGCAAGGTTACAAGGTTCTGGAGAAGGCACGCTCCTGTTTGAAGAACTATCGAGACCTATTGCACTATAAGGGTGACCTTCCAAAGATAAATAATTCTACGGGGCAAGACGGCTGATGGGCATCACCGCTATAAGAGGGATAATAGTTCAAAGACGGAGATACAACATGACTATGATGCCTACCCAGCAGGCGATAGCCGAGCAACCCAGCCAACGCACATTATTTACTGTGAAAGAGTTTGTGCGACTGCCCGAATTTGACTTCATGACGGAGAGCAGTGTGCGTCATATGATTTTCAACAGTCGCTCACATTACAGCTCCGGCGGTGAAGAGGTGAAGGGCAATGGGCTCTCGGAATCAGGAGCGATTGTGCGAATAGGGCGTAAGGTGCTTATCAACGCGCAGAAGTTCCGTGAGTGGATGTTGGCGCAAAGCGGATAGTTCCGCGCCAGCACATTGGTGCAAACAACAGACTTATAACATACTAATATACAGGTAAAAACATGACTAAATTACCCAGCTCGAAGATTGCGGGCATGGCCGAAGAGATTTTGTCTAATCTCAACTCCATACAGCAGAAAAGTGCGGCGGCACATAAGAGCATATATGGCTTCAAAGCAAAGCCGACGAATGGCCCTTTTCTCACGCCGAGAGAATTAGCAGAGGTGTTCTCGGTATCTACGAAAACGTTAGAGCGTTGGCGTAAGTCTGGCTGCGGCCCCGCCTACGTTCGCATCTGCACGAAAAACATCCGTTACCCCATCGTGGGGCTGGAGGAATGGGTGCGTGAGAATTTGGTCGAGGGTGAGCAGCCATAATCCCTTCTAACAAGAGGGGAGAATGAAGAAGAGTAAGAGCATAGAGATGATAAAGGATAGTAATATGAACAAGATACAGAAGAATAGCTATAGTGTGAATGATAACGGTAAGCAGATAGAGGTCGGCTTTCCTCAAATTGATAAGCTATCCATGGTGGTGTATCCTGACAAAGCATTGCATGGGGTGGCTTACGCCACAGTGCTTGAACTGCTAGAACAGAAAGAAAAGGCTTATGCCAACGCAAAGAGGTCAGCACGTTACCCTTTAGCAGTGAAGCTACTGTTACCATTAGCAGAATATGACGCCGGTACTAAACCACCGCATCTGCTTTTACAGTTCACCTCCAAGAAGACTGAGAAACCGCAGATTAGGTTGGAGTACAACCCCGCCTATGTGAGCGATGCAGCAAAGGAGCTGCTTGACGTGGAGATGACAAGCCTTCTTGGGGTCACGTTCTCCGAGCTGCTGCATCATGCCAAGATTACTCGCATAGACTGGTGTATCGATCTTTACGGAGTACATATTGAGGAGTATCTCTATCGGGCGACATGGTGGAAAGCGGTGCAAATCTTCTGCGGCACTGAGACAGGCCGACTCCAAAGCATGACGTATGGAAAGTCGAGCGGCAATCAAGCGTTGATTTATGATAAGGCAACGGAACTATTCGGTACAGATACAGCCCAGCAGATCACACGGATTGAGATACGAAACCGCACAGGCTGCGAAGCAAAACAGTTAGCTAAAGCGAAATACCCATTTAAGCGATTGCAGCTTTATCCTACGCATTGCAAATTATGGCCATTCAGCAAAGCGCATTATCACGCCTTTCGTGATTCCTGCCATTTGCGTGGAATAAAGAACGCCATAAAGATGCAGCCCGCTAATACGCACAAGAAGATAGCAAAGGCTCTCTCAGATGCGCCTGCTAGCTGGTGGGAGAAAATACCAGAGCAGTGGGAGTATTTTCTCCATAACGCACTGACGCAGGCTGGCCTAGCAAATATACCTACATCAGCCCCTCCGTTGGAACTGGATTTTCTCACGGGAAATGCGGCGTGACTATCTGCGTATAGCTGTGCGACTGCAGGTGTTAAAATGGTAAAATTATCAGTAAACGTGTTAAAGTCGCATTTCGCAGCTTATATGAAATATCCAGCTGATTGTGCAGTATATTCCGTAGTTGTTGCCACTGTAAATCACGCCTAAATCGCTCCTCTTCACGTGGCCATTTGTATTTTCTAAAAAACCGTCTTTAAGTTTGACCACGCTCGCATGGAAGCTAACGTTTTTCACAAATCAACCATCACAAGGAACATGCTATGTGCGGCTATCACCCCTCACAAATCTTGGACAAACTGGGAACAGCAATCGTAGCTAATCCTGAAGCGAAAGCGGAGCCGCTGTCGATAGATCGTTGGGTGCTTGCATCTGCATTACAGAAAGCGATTCGTCGTGGAGAAGTGGATACGGCATTACGAGCTGCAACAGGATTCTGGCAAGCTGACCGTTTACGCTTCTGGAAGCGTCTGCATGTCATTGCGCTGGAAGATATTGGCATCGCTAACCCTGAGCTTCTAGTGACATTGCTAACCGCAACCAATGCAAGCCATTGGCGCAGACGTGTGGGTGATATAGACGTTGCACTGCATCTGGTGAAACAGCTCTGTCTTTCTGCAAAATGCAGGTTGGCCGATGAAACCTACATACTCGCTGAAACCTCCCCTGAATATGCCGCAGCAAGGACGACGTTAGCACAGGCATCGGGGGCAGCATTAACCGACGCCGTGTTAGATGATGCGCGGCCACTAGCTGAGCGTATGCTTGCTCTATGGTATATCGCGGGTACGAAACGTTTTCACAGTGACCACCTGCCTATGCGTGAAGGTGAGATTGCAGATGCGATAGAAGTGCTGCGTATGCTTGATGCGCCAGCAGAACTGACCGAGTCATGCATTGCGGTTATCATGCGTGCGCCTTGGCCTCTGGCTATGTTTAACCCCTTATTCTATGCGGCAATACAGCCGCACAAGAACGCGCACAGCATCACCACGCAAACCATCCCCCCATCCCCTAGCATGGACGGCATACCCTTCTACGCGCTGGATATGTTCACACGCGTAGGTCTGGCAAGCTACAGGCAGTTACGCAATAGCGTGAGTGAGCTGCGTGGCTACTCACCCAAGCAGATCGGCCTTGCGATGTTCTACCGTGAGGGTTGGCTGTGCGACCAACTATTACAATCCGAATCGCTCGCCCCGTTTCGTAAGCAAGGTGAATTTGCAGACATTGAATCAGCGGGCATGTGTGTGCCAAGTTATCTCGCACTGCAAGCAACCTTGGATGAACATGAGCACACGCTACAAGCCATACGCAAAGAACGTTTGAAGACTTACCTGAGTGAGGCAGCATGGCTGGGCTAGCTCACACCAGCAATACCGCACCCGCTGATATGCAGCATTACATCGCACAAGCATGGAGCAAGAATACGCGTAGAGCCTATCAAGCCGATATGCAGCATTTCTACACATGGGGTGGAGCGATACCTTGCACCAAAGAGCAAGTGGCGAGATACCTAACCGACCACGCACAACTACTCAGCATCTCAACACTGCAACGCCGCTTAGTGAGCATTGGCATGGCGCATCGACTGCAAGGCTATGCAGACCCCACAAAGCATGACGTGGTGAAGCTAACGATGCGTGGCATCAGACGAGAACATGGCAAACCACAAGAACAAGTAGCACCACTACTCAAAGAAGACCTGACGGTGATGTTGTCGCATATTCCCGACACGATAAAAGGCAAGCGTGACCGAGCGTTGTTGCTGCTTGGCTTTTGTGGTGCATTGAGACGGAGCGAGCTGGTTGCGATTCGTGCGGAGGATTTAGAGTTCACCAGCCAAGGCATCATTCTCACCATTCCGCGCAGCAAAACGGACCAAGATGGACGTGGGCGGAAGGTCGCTATTCCCAAAGGATGTGGAAAGATATGCCCCGTCGAAGAAATCAATATATGGTTGTTGTACTCAGGTGCAATAACTAGATGTAGTTATGTATTCCCATCCATCCGTAAAAATGGCGATCTAGCCAATACAGCACTATCAACACGTGCCGTTGCTGACATCATCAAATATTACGCCAAGAAAGCAGGACTCGACCCCGAACGCTATTCAGGGCATAGCCTACGAGCTGGGCTTGCTACCAGCGCCGCACAACACGGCATATCGTCATGGAAGATACGTGAGCAGACAGGCCATCAATCCGATGCCATGCTCGCCCGCTACATACGCGATGGCGACTTGTTCAACAATAATGCTGCCGCGTTGTTCTGAGGGTCAATCAATGAGTTTAGAAGGAGGAACATCCAGCGCATCGGCAATCTTCAAAAGCGTCGTAACAGAAAGGTTTTTATGTCCGTTTTCTACTTCAGAAAGGTAGCTGCGATCCAACTCAGCCTTGCCCGCCAAGTCTTCTTGCGTGAGGTTGCGCTGCTTACGACAAGCTACAATGTTTTGTCCAATGGATTTGAGTGTGATCATGACACAAATATGTTGTCATTAGCCAACAATTACCGTAGGCTACTGCCAACATTCAGAGGAAATATATTATGAGCAAGGCCACGTTGATATTATCACTACTCGCCGTTTGCGCTTGTACGCAGCACCCAAAAGTGAATAGGGGCAATATGCAGCCCGTAACCTTCATCAACACCAAGAACGCGTCCAAGGTTATAAACGCTGTTCTCGATGAATGCAGCTCAAAGGGGCTGATGGTGGAACAGACGGGAAATAATAGTGTCATCTGCTCAGGTGATGCCAGTATGGCCGCGAAGTTCTTGTACAGCACGCGCGGCGGCACTGACGTAGAAACCAAGATGCGTATCACCACTATTCCAGTAGATGGGAAAACCAAGGTGATAGCGAATGCGTGGAGTGAAACGCAGAACATATATGGGCAAACGAAACGTCATCCAGCCACATATGCAAATGAAGACCTGCAAAGATTGCTGGATCGGCTGAAGACCAAAATGGACGGCGAGGTGCGGAAATGAATAAAGTAATAGCACTGGTGGCGATTGCACTGCTGAGCTCGTGTTCACCCTCTCGCTTGCAAAGCTACCAGATTGACGAGATAGACAATCAAGGCCGCACTATTTACGCAATGGATGGTTATGGCGACCCGCATGTGACGGAGCCTGGTTCTAGCCGACCTCATATCGAGCACGCTTTGTCGGATGTGTGCCCGCAAGGTGTTGAGATATTAGACCTCACAGAACTACCCGCGTACAACATGTCAGCAGATTTCCTGTATTGGAAGGCCAAAGCCCGCTGCAAATAACTTCCGATAACATTCAATTATCGGGGACAAAAATACTCTTTGCGCTAGTGAGCTAAGTTACCCTCTATGGATTACAGTGCCGCTCTCGGTGCCAGCAATTTGCAGTGCCTCAATCTCCATCGGTGCGGCCTCAGGTTCAGCTACTTGAATGTTGGATGGCAAAAGCCCTCGCACATCGATATTTGGCGTGAGCGTATCATCGAGCGATTGTTGCAACTGCTGTTGTTGTGCCGCACGCAGCTCTGGTGAGATGCCGAAGCTCTGCTCCATAAATCTATCTTGCTCTATGGCATCTGCTAGCACCTGTGCGTCTGCCAGGAAGGTAAGGATTCTCTCTTCTGAAACAGGAACGGTGAGCGTGTGTCCCGTCATGATGGTCTTTTGCTCTGTAATGGTAACGGTACCATCTTCCGTCTTGTGAATGGCCGCAAATAGGTCTCTATGCTGTTCAATAAAAGCAAGGATATCAGGGTCGTCAAACCCAGCAAATTCAGGATCGTTTAAGGCCGCATGGATGCTATTCACGAGATTGTAACTGGATGGGCCGAACTGACCAGCCGTGTCACGTGCAAGCCTATACCCCACTGCATTTGCGATAGCATACTCTGCAGCTTGCACCGCCATATCTTCATACATATCTTTGAACTCGGGGCTTTCAACGGGATTATACGGCTCTTTACCCATAATAGTGAGCAGCGTTTCATCTTCTAAGAAACGCGCACGTTCGTCAGATAGATCGTCATACGCTCTCTCCATGGCGGTACGTGAGTCCATCCCTTGGCGCATATAATGCTCATGCGCGGTCACGAAGAGTTCGAGTGCATTTGGATATTGCTCGGTTCTCGGGAAGTTTACGCTCTCAGCGAGTACTTCTTTGTTTCCGATACCACCAAGGGTCGGCTCAAGTTCCGTGATATCAGCCAGCAAAAGGCGCAGCTCTCCGTTCATATCGCCATGGGTAAGGGTTTCACCATCGGGGGTTTGGAAGAACGAGCAGACGGAACGCTTGGCGCGGTCATACATGAAACCACCAGCAAACCCGCCTACAATACCCCCCACAACAGGGGCGTAAGGTATTCTGGTTTGTGCTCCCAGACGAGCACCTGCTATGCCTCCAGAAAGCACGGCGGCAGTTCCCGCCACGCCATCTGCCATCATTTCTCGATCACCTGTAGCAGCACCGTAGATAGTCATGGCGCCACCTGTACCCACAGCTAGAATAAGACTGTTACGGCCAAAGTTATTCGCGGTACGCAGTAAGCCAGCGTATTTCGCCGCCGCCGCCGCATCATCCGCTAAGCTCACCGCACCCATCAATCGGTCTGCACGGGTAAGCTGCACGGTTTCTGCAATATCCGCCGCACCTGATAGCAAGGTTCCTGTAACCAC
>CAYFFN010000002.1:0-37700 GCA_964342335.1 uncultured Azospirillaceae bacterium | reverse complement strand
GACTCTATCGATTTGGCCGAAGACCGTGAGCGCTTCCAGAAACTGCTTTACTCACTCGACCTCAAACAGCCTGCAAATAATATCTGCCACAGTGCCGAAGAAGTCGTCGCGCAAGCCGAGGTGATTGGCTACCCCGTGGTAGTCCGCCCCTCTTACGTGCTGGGTGGCCGCGCAATGGCGATTATCCATGATGCACCCGCACTCAAAGATTATGTGCGCGAGGTGCTAAAGCATTTCGGCGATGGCCCAATCTTGATCGATGGCTACCTGCAAGGCGCAACCGAGCTGGATGTAGATGCACTTTGTGACGGCCAGAATGTGGTGATTGCAGGCGTGATGGAGCATATCGAAGAAGCAGGTATTCACTCCGGTGACTCGGCCTGTTCACTGCCGCCTTATTCCCTCAGCAGCGAAATTGTCGATGAGATTTGCCAGCAGACCGTGGCACTCGCCCGCGCGCTGGAAGTGAAGGGTCTGATGAATGTGCAGTTCGCCGTGAAAGACGGCGAGATTTTCATCATCGAAGTGAACCCGCGCGCCAGCCGCACGGTGCCATTCGTGGCGAAAGCGACCGGCTACCCGATTGCCAAGATTGCTTCTCGCCTGATGGTGGATGAGCCACTCCCTGACTTCAAACTGCCCAAGCGTGCTTACGCGCATATGGAGCATGTCGCGGTGAAAGAGGCGGTGTTCCCCTTCGCGCGCTTCCCGAACGTGGATATCATCCTCGGCCCCGAGATGAAATCGACCGGTGAGGCCATGGGTATCGATAAGAACTTCGCGCTAGCCTATGCCAAAGCGCATCTCGCAGCGGGCAGCACCATGCCTGAGAGCGGCACGGTATTCCTCTCCGTGAAAGACGGCGACAAAGAAGGGGCGATTGAGATTGCAGAAACCCTGCTACGCCTCGGCTTCAAAGTCGTAAGCACACGCGGCACTGCAAGCTTCTTGCATGAGCGCGGGCTGGAATCGGTACAGACCGTAAACAAAGTGCGTGAAGGCCGCCCGCATATCGTCGATTTGCTTAAAGACGGTGAGATTTCGCTCGTCATCAACACCACCGACGGTCAGCTCGCCATCAAGGACAGCTACACGATTCGCCGCACCGCGCTGATGGAAAAGATTCCTTACTCCACGACATTGGAAGGATCCCTAGCGCTGGTGAAAGCACTGGAAGCCATGCTGACCGAATCCAAAGGTCTCTGTGTGCGCTCGATGCAGCATTACCTGCATACCGACGACCACGCCAGCAACGCAGCTTAACGATTCGCTTCTTGTGATTGTAATGCAGCCGCCTCTTGGCGATGCAGTTCATTCTGCACGAACTGGGGCATTTGATGAGAACCTCCGCGCATTCTCTCGTTTAATAACGCCATATCCTCCGTTGTGACCTGCATATGCTGTTGTTGAGCATGCTCATGACCTATCGCCACATGCTGCGCCAGCATGAAATGACCTGCACGCTGCGTCTCCGCGATTCCCTCGGCTTGTTTTACCTCTTGCTCCATCTCATTCTTACGGATGAAGCTAAACACGATAGAGCCAATAGGAAAGGCCAGCCAAAGGCCGGAAAGAATTCCTTTATTGAAAAAAGTCGGCTCATGTACCTCGCGGCCTTCTACTTGCTCACGCTCCATGCGCTTTTTGCCATTAGATCCACCTATTAATGCTCCGCCAATTGTTCCAGCTAATCCTGAACCAATCACCGCCAATTGAGCGGTAGCAATACCGGCAACGCTAGCACCCGCCAACAAAGATGGGCCGGCCAAAGCAAGGAAGGCGAAAGCTGCAGCCCCAGCAACAAGCTGTCCCACCACCATACCAATACCCATATCATGGTTTATAATACTGGGTTTAGGGCCTGGGATGCGCGGTAAATTGTCTGCTCTTGCCATTTTAACTTCCTAAATTTTACTTTATTTCAGGATATTCTAGCAGAAACGCGTCAGATTTTTGTGACAATAACGTGACATTTGCAGCGCTTGCACTGCCCGTGGGGCGGCGCTATAGTTGCCTTTCGAATTTAGAAATCAGAGGAACAAATGGAACGTATTCCGATTACGCGCATTGGGTATGAACGCTTAGAAGCCGAGCTGAAGCAGCTCAAAACCGTGGAGCGCCCCGCCGTTATCACCGCGATTGCCGAGGCACGCGAGCATGGCGATTTGAAAGAGAATGCCGAATATCATGCTGCCCGCGAGAAGCAGGGCTTCATCGAAGGCCGTATTGAGGAACTCACCGCGATTCTTTCTCGCGCCGATGTGATCGACCCCGAGAAGCTGGATGGCGCCCATGTAAAATTTGGCGCGAAGGTGCATCTGGTGGATGAAGAAACGGACGAAGAGATTACCTACCAAATCGTAGGGGAGTATGAAGCGAAATTGGAGCATGGCACGATTGCACTGACCGCCCCTATTTCCCGCGCGTTGATTGGTAAAGAGCAAGGCGATAGTGTAGAAGTGAAGACGCCTAAAGGCGTGCGCTATTACGAAGTGCTGCGTGTTTCTTACGAGTAAATTACGCGCCTGGCTGCTGCTGGATGAGCGCCCCGGCCACCAAAGCCAAGTGCTTGGCGTAGGCCGCGCGCTCGGTTCGCAGAATGAGCTCATACCACTCGAATTTAATCAGATAGCGATGCTTCCCAATGCCCTGTTAGGCAGCCATTTATGGGGCGTGTCCGCTGGCACCAAACAAGCACTCGTGCCGCCCTACCCTGATGTGGTCATTGCCGCCGGTCGGCGCTGCGTTCCCCTCATGCGCCACCTCAAAAAGGCATGGCCTGATCTCTTCACCGTGCAACTGATGTGGCCAGGAGCAGCGCATCCCGAGCTTGACCTCATCGCCGTGCCTGAGCATGATGGCATTTCACAAAATGAGCAGGTCATCACCACCATCGGCGCGGCGCATAATGTGACCGATGCAGACCTCGCCAAAGCCAAAGACCATTGGCAAGCGCGCTTCGGCAACTTTGAGAATCCTGTAGGGGTGCTGATTGGCGGGAACTCCAAACATGGCGAATTATTCCTAGAGGATGCGCCGGCCCTCGCCGCCAAAATCAACCGCTATGGCTCCGCCCTCATCACCACCAGCCGCCGCACCCCTGCGGGCTTTGTGGATGCGCTGCTGGCCGAGGTGAAAGTGCCTATATTCCTGCATATGGTGGGGGATGGCGAGAATCCATTCTATGGTATCCTTGCCTGTGCGGACGCACTCATCGTCACCGGAGACTCGGCTTCTATGCTCTGCGAGGCCTATTACACGCAAAAACCCGTAGAGATTTTCGCGCCCACCCATCTCTGTGCGCATAAGCATCGCCGCCTGCATGAAGCCCTCGTCAAACATGGCAGCGAGACGCGACTCGATGAAGCGGCGCGCATCGCCACCATCATCCATGAAAAACTCGCTAAAAAAGCGTAGCTGCCCCCTTTACATTCCCCACAAAGAGACTACCTTACGCCTGTCTTGAAACCAAATGCAAAGGAGAGCATCATGGCAGTATTAGTAGGTAAAGAAGCACCAGATTTCAACGCAACCGCCGTTATGGGCGATGGCAGCT
This sequence comes from uncultured Azospirillaceae bacterium, assembly GCA_964342335.1. Classification (GTDB taxonomy): domain Bacteria; phylum Pseudomonadota; class Alphaproteobacteria; order Rickettsiales; family UBA3002; genus CAYFFN01. Next base: position 34,144 of record CAYFFN010000002.1, on the reverse strand, counting down.
TTGACGAGAGTTTTAACCTGAAAGAATATTTGGGCGGCAAAATGGGCGTATTGTTCTTCTGGCCGCTGGACTTCACCTTCGTGTGTCCCTCAGAAATTATCGCGTTTAACAACCGCGTAGAAGAGTTCGAAAAGCGCGGCGCGAAGCTGATTGGCGTAAGCGTTGACTCACACTTCACCCACGCTGCATGGCGCAATACGCCTGTAGAAAAAGGCGGTATTGGCCCTGTAGCCTTCCCCATAGTAGCAGACATCACCAAGTCTATCGCAAGCGACTATGACGTATTGCTGAACGATGCAGTGGCCTTCCGCGGCACGTTCCTCATCGATGAAAACTTCACTGTACGTCACCAGATTGTGAACGATTTGCCACTCGGCCGTAACGTCGATGAGGCGATTCGCATGGTGGATGCGCTGCAATTCCACAACGAGCATGGCGAAGTATGCCCAGCCGGCTGGAACAAAGGCAAGTCAGGCATGAAAGCAGACGCGGATGGCGTAGCTGCATTCCTGAAAGACAACGCAGCTAGCCTGTAAAATAACTAACGATACGAAGAAGCCGGACAGTAGTCCGGCCCTTTAGTCGGCGAAGCCGTTAGGCTCATTGCGTAGGCCAGTAGGCCGGAGCAGGAGCAATTAAAGAGGAAAATCATGACAAACGAAATCCGTACCAAAGTTCTGGTTATTGGCTCTGGCTCTGCCGGATGCACCGCCGCTATTTACGCAGCACGCGCGGGCCTCTCCCCGGTGATGGTGCATGGCATGCAGCCAGGTGGACAGCTCACTATCACTACGGAGGTAGAGAACTATCCAGGCTTTGCAGAAGCGATCCAAGGCCCATGGCTGATGGAGCAAATGGAAGCCCAAGCCAAGCATGTCGGTACGGAAATCATCCATGATTATATCGTTGAGGTGGACCTCTCCTCTCGCCCGTTTAAGGCGGTAGGCGATGGTGGCGATGTCTATTACGGCGATACGCTGGTGATTGCGACCGGCGCTTCTGCGCGCTGGCTCGGATTGGACAGCGAAAAGAAATTCCAGAATTACGGTGTCTCTGCCTGCGCGACCTGCGATGGCTTCTTCTTCAAGGGCAAAGAAGTAGCGGTGATTGGTGGCGGTAACAGCGCGGTAGAAGAAGCGCTCTTCCTCGCCAATATCTGCTCGAAGGTGCATCTCATTCACCGCCGCGACGAACTGCGCGCCGAGAAAATTGCCCAAGAGCGCCTCTTCGCGAAAGAGAATGTGGAGCTGCATTGGAACAAAACCGTGGACGAGTTCCTCGGCACCGATGACCCAATCGGCCTGACTGGCCTGCGCCTGAAAGACACGACCGACGGCTCCACCAGCGAGCTAAACGTGGAAGGTGCGTTCGTCGCTATCGGCCATATCCCGAATACGGACCTGTTTAAAGGCACCATTGATATGGACGAGACCGGCTATATCATCACCAAGCCAGACAGCACCAAGACCAATGTTCCGGGCGTATATGCGGCTGGGGATGCGCAAGACAAAATTTTCCGCCAAGCCATCACCGCAGCCGGCACAGGCTGTATGGCAGCGCTGGAAGCCGATAAGTTCTTAGCGGAAAACGAATAAGCCTTGCATTTCATGCATAGCTCAGGCATGTCTGGTTTGGCACGTAACGTGCCTCAGCCATCGGTTTTGATGTGGTGATTACAAGGAGTAATGGCCCGCAGGACCGCAATGTACGAGGGAGTACATGAGGATACGAGGACCATTAGGACGCAGTAGGCGCCCATCAAAACCGATGGATGAGGTGCGTTAATGGACTGGGACAAGCTGAGAACTTTCTACACGGTCGCGCAATGCAAAAGCATGAGCAAAGCGGGGCGTGAGCTTAATTTGAGCCAATCCGCGATTAGCCGCCAAATCACCTCACTCGAAGCCCGCCTGAACACCCCCCTCTTTCAGCGCCATGCGCGCGGCCTTGTGCTTAATGAGCAGGGCGAGTTGCTGTTTAAAACCGTAGCAGAGATGGTGCGTAAGCTGCAATATGCCGAGACCAGCCTAGGCGAGGCCAATGCCAAACCACGTGGCCCTTTCAAAATCACTACGCCGCACGCCATTGGCTCTATCTGGCTTGCGCCGTTACTGCGCGAATTCACCGACCTTTATCCGGATATCGAAGTCTCCCTCATTTGCGAAGACAGCGAGCTGGACCTCACCATGCGCGAGGCCGACGTAGCCATCCGTCTCTTCCCCTCCACGCATCCAGACCTCATTCAAAAGCCGCTGGTGGAGCTGCAAAACGGCGTCTATGCCTCTAACGACTATATCCGCCATCACGGCATCCCTAAGAATTTTGCAGACCTCGCAGACCATCGCATCATCGCCTATGACCGCAGCCGCCGCCTGCCCTTTGCGGATGTAAACTGGCTATGCGAATCGCAGGAGGCCAAGCAGCTAAAGCTAAAGCCGTTTGTTTACATCAACAGCCTTGTCGGGATGCGCGCCGCCGTGAAAGAAGGGCTCGGCATCGCGTGGCTGCCCGAATATATGATGTACCGCGCCCGCCATGTGAGCCGCGTATTGGATGACGTGCAGGGCCCGTCTACGCAAGCCTACTTCGTTTATTCCATGGAATTGCGCAATTCGACCCGCGTGCGCGTCTTTAAACAATTCATCAGCCGTAAAATCGCCGAGTTTAGGTTCTAGTTATTCCCGAGTTATCCTAGGGTTTATGCTCATTTTGGCCGATTTTCGACCGTTCTTAATTTTTATTAAGAAAAATAGTTGCATTGCAAAAAACTGCGTGTTATACCCCCCCTCACGTCTTCGGACGCAGACCCGTTCTTCGGGTCTCATCGCTCGAATTTTTCGGGCGAGTAGCCTCCCTGTTAGCTTGCCGGACCCCGCGCAATTTGGCGCGACGTCCGGCATTTTTTTAGAAATATATAATACGCTCCTGCTTCGACCTTCTGGGCTTGGTTTGTACACTCGCTGCGCTCGCTATTGTTCCTGCGCTGCGCTACTGCTCCGCGCAATGAACCTAACGCGCATTCGCGCGACTAAAGGGCTCGGCCTCCTGGCCTCGCTTCTTGTACCCACGATAGAAATGAGTAGAGAACCCATAAACCCTCATGAGACAAGAATGTGAGCTTGCCTCACCGCGAAGCAGCAAAATAGCAAGGCAAAGTATACAAACAAGGTCCGAGCTGTAGATCCTCGGGTCAGGCCCGAGGATGTCAAAATTATATACAGGGGACAAAAAACGCGGTCATGCGAATGCATGTTAGGCTCATTGCGTAGGCCAGTAGGCCGGAGCAGGAGCGATTAAACAAGTTTCGAGACAGCCTCAGCAATGCGTGCACACGCCTTCTCCAACGCCTCGTCTGACGTTGCATAGGACACGCGGAAATGGCCGTCCATACCGAATGCAGCACCGGCCACGGCAGCGACCAGCACTTCCTCTAACAGATACTCGCAGAAGACATAGCTATCGCTAATCACGCGGCCGTCTGGTGCTTTCTTACCAATGAGTCCCTTAATGGAAGGGAACACGTAGAACGCGCCTTGTGGCACGGCACATTCGATGCCGTCAATGGCGTTCAGCTTGCTCACCACCAAATCACGGCGGCGCTTAAAGCTTGGCACCCACTCTTTCAAAAACTCGTGGCTGCCATTGAGCGCCTCTACGGTCGCGGCTTGCGAGATAGAGCAAGCATTGGACGTGCTTTGCGATTGGATCACACCAATCTTCTTCATCAGCTCCACAGGACCCGCGCCGTAACCAATACGCCAACCGGTCATCGCATAGGCTTTGGATACGCCATTCACGGTCAGCACGCGGTCAAAGAGCTTTGGCTCCACCTGTGCGGGCGTCACAAACTCAAACCCGTCATAGACGAGAAACTCGTAGATATCATCGGCCAGCACCATCACTTGCGGATGCTTCAGCAGCACATCGGTAAGCGCCTTCATCTCGTCGCGCGTATAGCCTGCGCCTGTCGGGTTGCTAGGGGAGTTCAACACCAGCCATTTGGTGCTCGGCGTAATCGCCTTCTCCAGCGCGTCTGGCTGCAATTTAAAGCCATGCTCGGCAGGACAATCGACAATCACCGGCGTGCCTTCTGCAATCTGCACCATATCGGGATAGGATACCCAAAATGGCGACGGGATAATCACCTCATCACCTGGGTTCAGCGTCGCGAGGAAGGCATTAAACAGTAGCTGCTTCGCGCCATTGGTCACCACAATCTGGTTAGCCGTATATTCCAGCCCGTTATCGCGCTTGAGCTTATCGATAATCGCTTGCTTGAGTGCGGGCGTGCCTGCGGCGGCCGTATATTTTGTTTGGCCACCGTCAATCGCCGCCTTTGCCGCCGCTTTGATATGCTCTGGCGTGTCAAAATCCGGCTCTCCTGCGGCCAGACCAATCACATCCTTACCCGCTGCTTTCAGCTCGCCCGCCTTGGCAGTCATCGCCATGGTTGGAGAAGGTTGAATCACTTCCAAACGTTTTGCAATATACGACATAATGAGTTCCTTTTGTTCACTCCTGCTCCGCGCTTCCTGCGCTACGCAATGAGCCTAAGCCTTTCAGGCACTAAAGATTGGCCTACTGGCCAAAAATGACTTTTCTAATGTAGTAGCATTAGCTAGCGAATTCGCGTCATTCGCACAATGACAATCTGCTCACCCGTGAATGCTTCTTGATAGTTTTCGGCATGCACCTTCATAGCGGCATAGGCTGGCGGCAACGTCGCCGTCACCACTTCGCCATTACGCATGCCAAGCGCTGCACGGGTGAGACCATGCGGCCATTGCATGTCACCCAGCGTGAACGTCACTTTCTCGGTGGCGCCAAATTGGCCAAACCCATCTGCCACTTGCAGCTCCATCTCCACTTCATCGCCACACGCGGCGGGGATGCCTGCTTCTGCACCGTCTATATCGCTTTGCGCTACAGTGCGAGAAAAGCGCACGCCATCTGCTGCGGGCTGTGGGGATATAGTCACCGCCTCCACCGTCATTTGCACTGTCTCCAAGGTAGGCTCGCCTGCTGGTTGGCTAAGCAAATGCGCAGGGATATGCACCATACGCTGCTCGCCCTGTTTAATACGCTTCATGCCCTGCTTAACGCCTTCAGGCATTTCATTTATCCCAATAAAGTAAACACCTGAGAGCGCCTCATCGCCACCGGTCTCTTCTTGCGTCCATATAGCCTCAACAGACTGCCCGCACATAGCCTCATCGCCAGCGCCTTGTTTGAGTGCCACCCAACTTACTTTATCGATAAGTTCAGGGTTAACCACGCGCTTCCAGCGCTCACCATCAAAGGTACGTGTAATGCTCGGAAAATCACCCAAAGACGGCATCTCCGTTGCCATATAAGGTGACTGCCTCTCTGCAAAAGGTTTCACACGCTCGGCTCTGGAACGGTCCAATCGATCCGAATCAGTGAATATTGCATTGAGAAATGCCATCGCGATAAAGAGCAGCATCCCCCATTTGAACCATCGGGGAGCAGGCTTGCGAGGCTTTTTAGGAAAGAACATTACACATTAAATCTGAAGTGGAACACGTCACCATCTTTAACCAGATACTCTTTACCTTCAAGTCGTAACTTGCCGCCATCCTTGGCGCCTTGTTCGCCGCCGCAGGCAACGTAATCGTCAAACGCAATGGTTTCTGCGCGGATGAAGCCTTTCTCAAAATCGGTATGGATCTCGCCCGCTGCATTGGGTGCAGTTGCGCCTTTATGCACGGTCCAAGCACGTGCTTCTTTCGGGCCAACGGTGAAGAAGGTCAGCAAGTCTAGCAGCTGATAGCCGCTGCGGATAATCTGCGCGAGGCCGGTTTCTTCTAGCCCAAGCGCCTCAAGGAACTCTTGCTTCTCTTCGTCGCTTTCGAGCTGCGCTACTTCCGATTCAATCTTCGCGGAGATGACAACGCTCGCCATATTTTGCTCTTTGGCCATCGCTTCGACTTTGGCGCTGAGTGCGTTGCCTGTCGCCGCCGCATCTTCCTCTACGTTGCACACTACCATCGCAGGCTTGCTGGTGAGGAGTTGCAACAGACGCACAGCGCGCGCCTCTTCTGCATCCGCTGTTGGATACATACGCGCGGGCTTGCCTTCTTCGAGCAGGGGGAGAATCTTTTCAATCAGCGCCATGGTGGCCATGGCCTCTTTATCCTGCCCACGGATTTTGCGCACCAAGCCTTCTTTGCGTTTGGTCAGGCTCTCAAGGTCTGCCAGCACCAGCTCGGTCTCGATAATTTCGGCATCGCGCAGCGGGTCTACTGAGCCTTCTACGTGTGTGATATCGTCATCCTCAAAGCAGCGCAGCACATAGACAATCGCATCCACCTCACGGATATGGCTCAAAAACTGGTTGCCTAAGCCCTCGCCCTTGCTCGCGCCACGCACGAGACCGGCAATATCCACGAACTCCAAGAAGGTTGGGATTTTCTCGGCAGATTTGGCAATCTCTGCAAGCTTATCCAAACGCGCATCCGGCACGGCCACGCGGCCACTATTCGGCTCGATGGTGCAAAACGGATAATTCGCCGCCTCAGCCTGCACGGTTTGCAGCAATGCGTTAAACAACGTAGACTTGCCCACATTCGGCAGTCCAACGATTCCACAATTAAATCCCATAAAGTTTCCTTTAATTGCCCCTGCTCCGACCTACTGGTCTCCGCAATGGGCCTAACGGCTTCGCCGACTAAAGATTGGCCTACTGGCCAAAAGGTTCATTTTTATTCGGCCTTTGTAGCGGAGGGGGGTGGAGATACAAGTGCTATCTTATTCATAAGCGCTTCACTTTCCTTCTCCCAAAAGAGCGGGAGGTGGCGGGCGACATCGTCGCACCATTGCTGCACGAAAGGCTGCTCTTGTTTGCTAAAGTCACCGAGCACATGGCCCGTCACGCGGTCTTTATGGCCGGGGTGGCCGATGCCCATGCGAACGCGCCAATAGTCTTTGCCGATATGCGCATCGAGAGAGCGCAGGCCATTATGCCCGCCATTGCCGCCGCCTTGCTTGACGCGTAACTTGCCGAATACCAAATCCAGCTCATCGTAAAACACGATGACGTTCTCTGGCTCGATTTTGAAAAAACGGCAGGCCTCACCCACGCTGCGGCCAGACTCGTTCATATAGGTTTGGGGTTTAAGCAGCTGGCATTTCTCGCCCGCTATTGTCCCTTGCGAGATTTCGCCCTGAAACTTGCTGGAGAACGGCGCAAAGCCATAGTCCGACGCAATCGCATCGGCGGCCATGAATCCAATATTATGACGGTTTTGCGCGTATTTGGCGCCGGGGTTACCGAGGCCAACGAGCAGCCACATTACTCAGCTTTAGCTGCTGCAGCTTCGCCTTCAGCCGCTTCACCTTCAGCCGTCTCAGTCGTCACTGCTTCTTTCTTACCGCGGCCAGTGATGGTCACTACGGTAAAGTCGCGATCGGTAATCGCTGGAGCAACACCTTCTGGCAACGTCAAATGGCTGATATGTACAGAATCGCCAATATTTACCTTAGAAAGGTCTACTTCGAGGTGAGAAGGAATGGTTTCTGGCGTGCAGCTCAGCTCCACATTGTGACGCACGATGTTCAATGCACCGCCGCGCTTGATGCCTGGGCAACGATCACGGTTGGTCATGCGAACAGGAACGTTCACTACAATCGCTTCACCGGCTTCGATTTGCTGGAAGTCAACATGCTGAATACGATCAGACACAGGGTGCTTCTGCATTTCTTTCGCCAGAGCGTGAATGGTTTGTTTGCCCGTGTTCAAGGCGATCACTTTGCTGCGGAAACTACCTTTAAGGTATTCGCGGCTCAGTTCGCGCTCTTCAACTGAAAGGCTGATATTTTCTTTGCCATTTGCGTATACAATCGCAGGAACGCGGCCATTACGGCGCAGTTCGCGGCTTGCTCCACGGCCTTCTTTTTCGCGTGGGGTGGCTTCAAATGTGATTGCTGCTTCCATCTTATTCTCCGGAAATGCTTACCTATTTATCTTAAAGGAGGCTGTGTATAAACGTAAGATGCGGGTAAGTCAAACCCTAAAAACGCGCTTTTTTGCGCTTAATCAAACAGGCTAGAGACGCTGGTCTCGTCACTGATACGCTGAACCGCCTCTGCGAGCAGCGGAGCTACGCTTACCTCTCTGATATTCTTGGCATTTTTGACATCTGCGGTTGCGGCAATTGTGTCGGTAATCACCAAAGACTCAAGGCGCGACGCAGTAATGCGCTCCACCGCCTTGCCTGAAAGCACGCCATGGGTCACATAGGCTGCAACCGAACGCGCACCTTTATCCAGCAGCGCTTCCGCCGCGTTGCAGAGCGTGCCGCCCGAATCGACGATATCGTCAAACAGGATACAATCGCGGCCATCCACGTCACCAATAATATGCATGACTTCGGACACGCCTGCCTTCTCGCGGCGCTTATCGACAATCGCCAGCTCGGCATGAAGGCGCTTCGCGAGGGAACGCGCGCGCACCACCCCGCCTACATCCGGCGATACCACCACCAGCTTATCCGCTTCGGGGTAATGTTCCTTAATATCCGCCACCATGACTGGGCGGGCATAAAGATGATCCAACGGAATATCGAAGAAGCCCTGAATCTGCCCCGCGTGCAAATCTACGGTCAGTACGCGATCTGCTCCTGCTGAGGTAATAAGATTCGCCACCAGCTTCGCCGTAATCGGCGTGCGTGGGCCGGGCTTACGGTCCTGACGCGCATAGCCAAAATACGGAATCACGGCCGTGATACGACGCGCCGAAGCGCGCTTTAGCGCATCCAAGCAAATCAGCAATTCCATTATATGGTCATTGGATGGGCAGGAAGTAGACTGCACCACGAACATATCTTCGCCGCGGACATTCTCCTGAATCTCTACAAAAATCTCTTTATCAGAAAAGCGCTGCACCTTCGCATCGGTCAATCCCACGCCGAGATAATCGGCCATGGCTTTGGCGAGCGGCTCATTGCTGTTGCAGGCAAGAATTTTCATGCCCTCTTTGTGCTGCGCTGCCATATTATTGTCAAACTATTTTAATTCCTGTTAAGTAATAGCATGACCAAAACCATTCTCATTACTGGCGGTGCCAAGCGTATCGGTGCAGAGCTGGCCCACAGCCTGCATGCGCAGAGCTGGCAAATGGCGCTGCATTACCATCACTCCCAAACAGAGGCCGAAGCTCTACAAGCCGAGCTGGGGGATGCTTGTCAGCTCTTTCAAGCTGACCTCACCAACGAAGCGGCGACAGAGGAACTCATCCCGCGCGTGCTGGCGGGATGCGGTGGTTTGGATGCGGTAATTCACAACGCCTCTCTCTTTGAGAAAGACGGCTGGGAAGACTTTACGTGGCAAACACTCGATGCCCATATGCGCGTGCATTGCTATGCCAGCCTATCGCTCGCCAAACATTTCCATGCGCAGCGCAAAACACTCAAAGCAGACTCCCCCGCACCACTTATTTTGCTGGGCGACGGGCTGAAAGGTTGGAGCCATTCTCCCGCGTTCCTCTCTTATGGCGTGAGTCGCAGCGCTATGGAATCCCTGCCCGCTTTGCTCGGCGAATCGCTCGCGCCCGAGCTGCGCATCAACATGCTGGCGCTCGGCCTCAGCCTGCCGCGCCCCGAAGATGACCCAGAGATGTTCGCCCGTGTCGCGGCCAAAACACCCTTGCAGCGCGAGAGCAATCCAAGTGAAATTTTGGATGCGGTTAACTGGCTACTGGATGCGCAGAGTGTCACCGGACAGGTCATTTCTTTGGCCGGCGGCCAACACTTAACACGAAGAATCTGATCTGAAATGTATGTAAGTTGTTCACAGGCAACACAGAGCGTTGCCTGGAATCCACACCAGTGAATCAACTGTGCCATATGCGCAACTCGGCGCTATATGGCTCTAAATTTCAGCGGCTTATTCTTGCTACTCCCTGTGGCGATAGGAAAACATTTCCTTACAAATGAGCCGCTTATGACTTATCCGATTTTTCACTCACAGGCTTATCCCCAGATTTGGTGGATATCCAATCCAGAGCCTTCATTTACATCACTATTTTTTCGGACTACCTAAAGAGCATGTCAGAAGAGAATCCGAAGATGGGCGTTGAAGTCATTAAAGAGGCGCTGCAAACCATGCCGACCAAACCCGGCGTGTACCGCATGCTGAATGTGGCAGGTGACGTGCTGTATGTTGGTAAGGCGAAGAACCTCAAAAACCGCGTGAGCAACTATGCCTCGCAACGCCAACTCACCACGCGCATTTTGCGGATGGTCGCGCAGACCGCCAAGCTGGAGATAGTCACCACCGCAAGCGAAGCCGAGGCGCTGTTGCTCGAAGCGAATATGATCAAATCGCTTAAACCTCGCTACAACATCCTGCTGCGCGACGATAAGAGCTTCCCCTATATCGCCGTCACCATGCAGCACGACTTCCCGCGCATCCGCAAACATCGCGGCGCGCAGAAAAAGGGCGAAGCCTATTTTGGCCCGTTCGCCTCGGCTGGGGCAGTTAACGCCTCCATCGCGACATTGCAGAAGGCGTTCTTGCTGCGCCCCTGCTCCGATAGCATCTTCAAGAACCGCACGCGCCCTTGCCTGCAATACCAAATCAAACGCTGCTCCGCCCCTTGCGTGGATTACATCAGCAAAGCCGACTACGCAGAGCTAGTGCGCGAGGCAACCGACTTTCTGCATGGCAAAAGCCGCGGCATCCAAGAACGGCTCGTGAAGGAGATGGAAGATGCCAGCGCGGCGATGGATTACGAAAAGGCCGCCGCCCTACGCGACCGCATCCGTGCCCTCACCCGCGTGCAGCAAGAACAGAAATTGCGCGTTGCAGGCATTGGCGATGCGGATGTGATGGCGCTCATCCACGGCAACGAGGTGAGCTGCGTGCAGGTCTTCTTCTTCCGTGGCGGCAACCATTTTGGCCACCAATCCTACTTCCCTCGCCACGCGAAAGATGCCGAACCCGCCGAGATTATGGCAGCCTTCATCGGCCAATTCTATCAACGCCATACCCCGCCGAAAGAAATCATCCTCAACACCGAGCCACAAGAACAGGCCGTATTAGAAGAGGCACTATCGCTTCGCACGCCTTATAAGGTGCAAATCCATCTGCCCCAGCGCGGCGACAAGAAAGACGTCATCACTCAAGCCGAAACCAACGCGAAGGTCGCGCTGGAGCGACACATCACCGCACGCGCCAGCGATGCCAAACTGCTGGAGATGCTCGCCGAGACATTTGGCATGGATGCCGCCCCGCAACGTATCGAGGTCTATGATAACAGCCACATCATGGGAAGCCACGCGCTCGGCGCGATGATCGCCGCGACGCCAGACGGGTTCGATAGCAGTGGCTATCGCCGCTTTAACATCAAAGATTTTGAGACCGAGCCCGGCGATGATTACGCGATGATGCGCGAAGTCTTTACCCGCCGTTTCTCGCGCCTACAAAAAGAAGACCCCGACCACACACGCGAGCATTGGCCCGACCTCGTACTCATCGATGGTGGGCTCGGCCAGCTTGGTATTGTGCGCGGCGTAATGGAAGAACTCGGCATTGCCGATATTACCTTAGTCGCCATCGCCAAAGGGCCCGACCGCAATGCAGGGCGCGAGCAATTCTTCATGCCGGAGCGCGAGCCGTTCCAGCTCCCGCCGGGAGATTCCAGCCTGCATTATCTGCAACGCCTGCGCGACGAAGCCCACCGCTATGCCATCGGCTCCCACCGCAATAAGCGCTCCAAGAGCCTGCAAAAATCCGAGCTGGATGACATCCCCAATGTCGGCGCAACCCGCAAACGTGCCCTACTGCAACATTTCGGCTCCAAGTCCGGCGTAGAGCAAGCCACCCTTGCCGAGCTACAGAATGTAGAGGGCATCAGCAAAACCGTGGCGAAAACGATTTACGATTATTTTCATAGTTAGGAGTATATAACTTGCTCCTGTGCTTCGCTACTGCTCCGCACAATGAGCCTAACGCCTTCGGCGACTAAAGGGCTCGGTTTACTAACCTCGCTTCTTGTCCCTTGCTCCGTTCTTTCTAATCTCTATACTCCGCTTCTATGTTCGCGAAAAAAGACATTCCTAATCAGCTCACCTATCTGCGTATTGCGATTATTCCGCTGTATGTGGCGGCCTATTATCTGCCGGAGGATTCGCGCTATCTTACCCAGTTTGCGCTGTTCGCGCTTGCCAGCATCACCGACTTTTTCGATGGCTATCTCGCGCGCAAATGGAATGTGATGAGCAATGTAGGGCGTGCGCTCGACCCTGTATCGGACAAGCTTATTGTTGCGGTCGCGCTTATTATTCTGATGCTCGATAACCGCGCGCATTTCATTGCCGTGAGCCTCATTATCTGCCGCGAAATTTGGGTGGCGGGGCTGCGCGAAGCGCTCGCCGGCGCCACGGTGGTGCATGTCTCTAAACTCGCAAAATGGAAAACCGCCACGCAAATGATTGCCATTTGCGCCTTACTGCTCGGCGGTCTCGTGCCTTACGCCTATGAAGCAGGGGATATACTGCTCTGGGTTGCTACCGCACTAACGGTGATTACGGGCTATCAGTATAGTAAAGTCTGCTTGAAGGCGCTTAGGTAGTACACTCGCGTTGCTCGCTATTTCGCCGTCTTGCCGGCTAGGCACGCCCGCCAAACATTTGGCGTGGCGCAGTCGCGCCATCGCTCGCGCCCTAATCGGGCAAGCTCGCATTCTTGACTTATCATGGGTACGAGAGGGAGCATTCCGTAAGGATGCGACCCGTAGCCCGTAGGGCGAAGCGCCGCGCATCGCCCGAGCGGAGCGAAATAGCGAGGCGAAGCCGAGTGTACTACTTCTTTCTTACCAGTTCATGATACGCGGCTTGGAGGTTCTTGGTCATATTCCCCACGCCATAGTGATTATCATCAATTGAGGCAATCGGGGTGACTTCGGCTGCGGTGCCGGTGGCGAATACTTCTGTTGCATCCTTCAACTCTTCGGGCTGGATGTGGCGCTCTACCACTTCGATGCCCTCTTTCTTCGCAAGATCAATCACCGTGCGGCGGGTGATGCCGTCTAGGAAGCAGTCCGGCGTTGGGGTGTGTAGCGCATCGCCAAAACGGAAGAACAAGTTTGCGCCTGTCAGCTCAGCGACGTATCCGCGCCAGTCATGCATCAGCGCGTCGTCATAGCCATCGCGCTGGGCTTCGTGCTTGCTCATGGTGCAAATCATATAGAGACCTGCTGCCTTACTCGCACAAGGGGCCGTATCCGGTGCGGGGCGCTTCCAGCTCGACGTCTTCACGCGGATGCCCTCATTCACCGCATCACCTTTGAACAGGTTCGGCCATTCCCACGTCGCAATCGCCACATGGGTAGTGCTATGCTGCGCACTAATCGCCATCATCTCGCTACCGCGCCACGCGACGGGGCGGATATAGCCATTCACGATGCCTTGCTTCTCGACAATCGCCTTGGTCGCAGCATCCAGCTCTTCTACGCTGTAGGGAATTTTGAAATCCAAAATCTCAGCGGAACGAATCAAACGCTCGGAGTGTTCGGTCAGCTTGAAGATGTTTCCCTCATAGACGCGAATCCCCTCAAACACGCTGCTCGCATAATGCAGCCCGTGATTGAGCACGTGGGTTTTGGCGTTTTGCCACTCAACCATCTCTCCATCCATCCAGATGAAGCCGTCACGTTTATCAAAAGGTATTATCGACATAAGGCACCTATCTTGTTGTTACTGCCTATCTACTAAGAAAAAATGAGAGAGACAAGCATCGTGTTTTGGCCAGCAGGCCAATCTTTAGTGCGCGAAGCGCTTAGGCCTATTGCGTAGCGCAGGAAGCGCGGAGCAGGGGCGATTATAAAAGACAAATCGCGGAGATTTGTCTGCCGTAATCTGCTTCAGAATTGTGGGTGGTGCGGCGGAAGCTGAAATAGCGCTCTTCTTCCATATAGGTATCCTCACCCACCGCGCCGATGGAGGCAATCGCCTCTTTCTCCAAACGGCTGCGAACATAAGCCGGTAAGTCGAACCAATATTTGCCCGGCGCGCCATCGAGGAAGAACCATTTATTCTCGGTGCTTTGCTGCAAGAAGTTTTGCATAAACTCCTCACCCACCTCATAGGAATCCTGCGCGATGCACGCACCGATAGAGGCGTGGATATTCGCACGGGTCGCACCGAGGGATTCCATTGCTTCAATCGTATTTCGAATGATGCCCGAAAGTGCACCCTTCCATCCGGCATGGGCACAGCCAATTACGCCCGCTTTGGCATCGGCAAAAAGCACAGGGGTGCAGTCTGCCGTTAGCACGCCTAGCACTACATTCTTTTGCTTGGTCACCATTGCATCGGCCTTGGGTGCATCGGCATGTTCCCATGGCTGCAACAGGGTAATCACATCGGGGGAATGGATTTGATACAGCGTGCAAAGCGGCGTCTCTTTGCTGCCGGAAATGGCCTCTGCCACGCGGGCACGGTTCTCCGCCACACGCAGGCCATCATCCTTGGAGCCGGGGCCGCAATTAAGGGAGGCGTAGATGCCTTCGCTCACCCCACCTTCGCGGGTGAAAAAGCCGTGAGAAACCCCTGAAAGATCACTCAGATTCTTCGTCTGGATAGGCATGGTCTGGCTCTCCTTCTTCGAAACCTGCGGGCACAATCGAGGGGCTTGCAGTGACGGCAATCGCCTTGAATAATTCGCCCATTTGATTCGGGTCAACCAAGCGGCGTAGCCCGCTAATCAATTGCTCTTGTTGCTCGGGAGAGCAATGTTGCAACAGCATATTCACGCGCAATTCTGCGCCAAGTCGCGAAAGCAACGTGCCCTGATTCACCGTGCCATGCACGCCGACATGCTGGCTCTCGGCCACTTCCATGAGTGCAGCAAAATCCACATGCGCGGTGATGTCTGCCTCGCCGGGCTCGCTGAGCACATTATGGAAGGCGTGATTTTTAAGCGCTTGCAGCGTGTCTTGATGCGCCTCACCGAGATAGCCATAATCGATAATCAATGCGCCGCCATTCCATGCTTTAATGCGGCGGGTAATCTCGCCCATCACTTGCTTGCCTGCGGTGCAGCTTTCCATCACCGTGCCTTCGGCAATCGTGCTCTCACCCTTCGCGAGGGTTAGGCCGCCTGCCTCTAACACAAAACAGAGCTCGCCCGCCTCATCCAGCCCGACGAGACGTTCTTTCATGCCCGCATCGGTTTGCATATGTTGGCGTATGGGCAGCGCGTCGAAAAATTCATTGGCGATGAAAATACTCATCTGCTCGGGCACGTCTTCTAGCGACTCATGCCACTCGACGCGGTCATGCTCTTCACGCACGGCGTAATATTGTGCATCTTGCAGCACCGGACTCGTCTCGACAAAATGGATGCTCATATGCTCATGGAACCCATCCACGTGACGGGTCGCGCGCAACGCATCGCGCATGAGCGTGCCTCGGCCGGGCCCTAGCTCCACCAGTTGGAAAGGCCCTCCACCGAGCTGCATCCAAAGCTCGGCGCACCATAGGCCAATCATCTCGCCAAAGATTTGGCTGATTTCGGGAGCGGTAATAAAATCGCCACGCTCACCAAACGGATCACGCTTGATGTAATAGCCCTGCTCGGGGTGGCCAAGCGCCAGCTCCATATAGCGTGCGATGGAGATGGGGCCTTTGGTTTTGATTTCGTCTTTAATCAGCGATGCGAGACTCATGCGGAACTTCTGCTTTGATAATGAGCCACGAACCTAGCAGAATCATCGGAATGCACAAGAGCTGGCCCATCGTCGCACCCGCAAACAAAAAGCCAAGCTGCGGGTCCGGCTCGCGGAAGAACTCAATAGCAAAGCGCGAGAGGCCATACCCCACCAAGAAGATACCCGCCATGCAGCCCCGCTTGCGGCGCAAGGCCGTGCGATGCCAAAGCAGCGCCATGATGATAAACAGCAGCGCTCCTTCAAGTAATGCCTCATACAATTGACTAGGGTGGCGCGGCATTGACCCGCCATTCGGGAACACCACCGCCCAATTCACATCACTCACGCGGCCATAGAGTTCACCATTGATGAAGTTGGCAATGCGGCCAAAGAACAGCCCAATCGGCGCGGCGCAGGCGATGTAATCCATCACGGAGAGGAAGGGCACATAATGACGCTTGGAGAAACGATAAAAGGCAACCGTCGCGCCAATCAACCCGCCATGGAACGACATACCACCTTGCCATATCGCGACAATCTCGGCTGGGTTCTCGACGTAATAAGGCGCGTTGTAAAAGAGCACATAGCCCAATCGGCCACCAATGATGATGCCCACCACCGCATAAAACACCAAATCATCCAGCCCCTTCTCGGAGAAGATGCCCGGCGCGCTCTGTTTGTTGAGGCTTTTGATATATTGGAAGCCGAGCAAAATGCCCGCGACATAGGCCAGCGCATACCAGCGAATCGCGATGGGGCCGAGCTGAATAAGCACGGGGTCTATCGCTAGTGCTGCCTCTAAAAGCTCACGCACAGCCAATCCTTAGTAGTACGGATATTCTTTGGTGAGATAGGTCTGAACGTAATCTTTCACGCCATCCTCAATGGAGGTCATGGGCTGCGAATAGCCCGCAGCGCGCAGACGATCCATGCTCGCTTCGGTGAAATACTGGTATTTCCCCTTAATTTGCTCCGGCATATCGATATAGCTAATCGCGGGCTCCTTCCCTAGCGCCGTAAAGGTCGCTCTGGCGAGATCCTCAAACGTGCGCGCTTCACCGGTGCCGAGGTTGAACAGGCCAGACTTGGTTGGGTTCTTGAGGAACCACTCCACTACGCTCACGCAGTCTTTTACATAGACGAAATCGCGCTTTTGCCCGCCGTCTTTATATTCGGGATTATACGATTTGAAGAGTTTGACCGGACGGCCTTCTTTCGCATGTGGGAAGATTTGCGATACCACGCTCTTCTGGCTGCCCTTATGCTCCTCATTCGGGCCATAGACGTTGAAGAATTTCAGGCCCACCCATTGCGGTGGCATTTTATCATTCTCGCGCACACAGGCAGAGACATATTGGTCAAACAGCTGCTTGCTCCAGCCATAGGCATTAAGCGGCTTGAGCTTTTGCAGATAGGAAGAGCCTAGATCATCATCAAAGCCCGCCTCGCCATCACCATACGTCGCGGCGGAAGAGGCGTAGATAAACGGTTTGCTATGCTGGGCACACCATTTCCAGAGCAGCTTGGAGAGGGAGAAGTTATTCTCCAGAATATAGTCCACATTGGTTTCGGTCGTAGAGGATACCGCGCCCATATGCACGATAGCGGCCAAATCATCCGTATGGCCTTCGAGCCAATAGAATAAATCGGTCGGGGCGATAATCTCAAAAATTTCGTGGTTGGCGAGGTTGCGCCATTTTAAGGTCTCGCCGAACTCGTCGCACACGACCACGCGATACTCGCCCTTATCGGCCAGGGCTCCCGCAATATTAGAGCCAATAAACCCTGCTCCACCGGTCACCAAAATACGCTGCATATCAGCCTCCTTGTACTTTGGGTGCAGTCTGCTCTATATAGAGTAGCAGCACAACCAAAAACGCAGGAGAAGCACATGAAGGGCAACGCATTCTTTGAAGATATGGCGAAAATGGCAACGGGCGCGACGGGCGCCGCAATGGAAATGCGCAAAGAAATGGAGACGCTCTTTCATAGCCAAATGGAACGCTTCGCTGCAAACGCACAACTGGTAACACGCGAAGAGTTCGACGCGGTGAAAGATATGGTCGCCAAGCTTTACGAAGAGAATGCCACGCTCAAAACCCGCCTTGATAAGCTGGAGAAGCCCGCGGCGAAGAAGGCAAAATAGCCGCGTAGCGTCTTATCTAGTGGTGCATGTGAATATCACCTACTAAATCTATTGGTAATCACCCTCGATTTATGGTTTAATGACTTCAGGTCAGCAATGGCCGTATCAAGATTCCGGCAGGCAAATGCGTAACCCCAACCGCAGGAGCCTTTCATGAGCGCCATTTTTCTCGAAACCACTTCCGTACCTAACCCACTCGATATTGCAGAACAGCTGATTGAAAATCGCGAATGGCTGTGCGATCGCCCTATCGACGAAGAACTGCTCGCCGAATTTTCTGGCGTATGGTGCAACTACCGTATTTGGTTTACGTGGCAGCCTGACCTCGGCGTACTCATCTTCTCTTGTGGCTTTGATACCAAAACCCCCGAGGCAAAACGCGCAGCACTCTATCCGATGCTCGCTGCGGTGAATGAGAAATTATGGCTCGGCCATTTCGATATCGATTCGGATGAAGGTGCGATTACCTTCCGTCATGCATTGCTACTACGTGGCGGCGAAGGAGCCACCTCCGAACAGCTCGAAGACTTGCTGGATATCGCGATTGCAGAATGTGACCGCTTCTACCCAGCCTTCCAAGCCGTTGCTTGGGGCGGAAACAGCACCAAAGATGCATTGAAAATCGCGTTGATGGATACCGCAGGCGAAGCTTAAGCCCTAGCCTAACAATTCGAGATTGCCGCCAATCGCCGTGGTGTTGATGGTGGTGGTGCGCTCGGACGCGAATCGCAGCAGATAGTATGGGCCACCGGCTTTCGGGCCAGTGCCGGACAAGCCTTCACCCCCGAAGGGCTGCACGCCCACCGTCGCACCAATCATATTACGGTTCACATACATATTGCCCGCATGAATCTCCGGCATAATGCGGATATGGTTCTGGATGATGCGGCTTTGCAGACCAAAAGTCAGGCCATAGCCCGTGCTGTTAATCGCCTGCACCACTTTCTCAGTGTCTTTCTCCGCGTAGCGAATCACATGCAAGATGGGGCCAAACTGCTCCGGGCCAATCGCTTTAATGTCGCTAATCTCAAACATATGCGGCACGACAAAACTGTCGCTCTGCACCACAGCGGTATCAGCTGGGGCGGCTTTATACTGTTTCGCCTCTTTCTTCATACGGGCAATATGCGCCATCAGCCCTGCCTGTGCTTCGCTATCAATCACGGGGCCGACATCGCAGGAGAGCTTATCGGTTGGGCCAACTTCGAGCGCATCCATCGCACCGCTGACCATCTCCCATAAGTCATCGGCAATGTCTTCTTGCACATAGAGCACGCGCAGCGCAGAGCAACGTTGCCCAGCGGAACCAAAGGCGGAGTTAACAATATCATCGGTCGCTTGTTCGAGCAACGCGGAGCTATCGACCATCATCGCGTTCATGCCGCCTGTCTCTGCAATGAGCGGTACAATCGGGCCATCTTTATCGGCCAATGCGCGTTGAATCGCTTTCGCCGCACCCGTTGACCCAGTGAATGCCACGCCCGCACAAGCAGGATGCGCCACAAGGCCTGCACCGACCGTTTCACCTTCACCGCATACCAGCTGCAACACCTCTTTAGGCACGCCTGCTTCATGCAGCAATTTCACTGCCGCCGCAGCAATCGCAGGGGTCTGCTCTGCGGGCTTGGCGAGCACGCAGTTACCCGTCACGAGCGCAGCTACTACCTGTCCCACAAAAATCGCGAGCGGGAAGTTCCACGGGCTGATGCACACAAAGATGCCACGGCCATGGAGGGAAAGCGTGTTACTCTCACCTGTCGGGCCAATCAGCAATTGCGGGTGAATAATATCGCGCGAACGTGCGGCGTAATAACGACAGAAGTCTGCCGCCTCGCGAATCTCTGCGAGGGCGTCCATATGGGTCTTCTTCGCTTCTTTGGTGCAGAGCGCCATGAGTGAGAAGGCGTTCTCCTCAATCAAATCTGCGGCCTTCTCCAACACCTGTGCGCGGTGGAAGACGTTATGACGCTCCCAGACCTTAAACGCGGCTTGCGCGGTCTCGTAGGCTGTATGTATGTCGTCCTTCGTCGCGTTGCGTGGCGCAACAAGTGGCTGACCAAGATAAGAACCAATCTCTTTTTGCGCATGGGTAACTTCATGCTTATTGCCCCAATCCCATCCATGCGAGTTGCGACGGTCAGGGGCGTAAATTTGCTCTGGCAGCACAATATTCGCCGCGTGGCGGCCATGCGACTCGCGCGCCTTTTCAATCGGGTCTTCGAGGATTTCTTCAAGCGACTTCTCGCGGTCCATCAGCAGATTCACAAAGGACTTGTTCGCGCCATTCTCCAGCAAGCGGCGAATGAGGTATGCGAGCAGGTCTTTATGCACGCCGACAGGCGCATATACACGGCACGGATAATCTTTAATCGTTTGCTCATAAAGGCGCTGGCCCATGCCGTAAAGACGTTGAAACTCGAACGGCGCATCGCCCGCCACTTCAATAATCGCCGCAACGGTGAGCACGTTATGCGTCGCGAATTGCGGGAAGAGCACGCTGCCCTGATCGAGCAATTTCTTTGCACAGGCGAGGTACGACACATCGGTATGATACTTGCGCGTGAAGACGGGATAGCCATCCAACCCCTCGACCTGCGCCCATTTGATTTCGCTGTCCCAATAGGCACCCTTCACCAAGCGCACGGGAATCTGGCGGCCGCCTTGTTTGGCGAGGGCTGCCAGCCAATCAATAATATAGAAGGCGCGTTTCTGGTATGCCTGCAGCACAAAGGAAAGCCCATCGTAATCGCGCAAATCATCGTCCAGATAGAGGCGCTCGAACAGCTCCAGCTCAATATCCAAACGGGAGGCTTCTTCCGCATCAATGGAAACGGTAATGCCTTGGTCGCGCGCGGCGCACACAATCTGCTTCACGCGTGGCAGTAATTCTTTAAACACGCGCTCGCGATGCACGTAATCGTAGCGCGGATGCAGGGCAGAGAGCTTCACCGAAATGCTTGGGGCTTCTATGCCCTTCTTGCCTTTTGCCGCTTTGCCGATTTTGCCAATCGCATCGAGATAGCCATCCAGATAGGCCATCGCTTGTGCGTGGGTGCGCGCGCCTTCGCCTAGCAAATCATAAGAAGTGCGGTAGCCTTTATTCTCTGGCTCGCGTGCGCGTTTGAGTGCGCGGTCAATCGTCTCACCCAATACGAACTGGTCGCCCATCAACTTCATCGCCGCGCGAATCGAATTACGGATCACCGGCTCGCCGGAGGACTTAATCAGCCCGCGCATCATCGAGCCGACCTTGGTCGCGCCCTCTAAATCTTTATCGAGATTGATGACCTTACCCGTCAGCAACAAGCCATAGGTTGAGGCATTCACAAAGAGCGAGTCGCTCTTGCCGAGATGCTCTTCCCACTTACTTTCGGAGAAGGTGTCTTCAATCAGCCTATCGGCGGTTTCACTGTCAGGGATGCGCAACAACGCCTCCGCCAAACACATCACCGCCACGCCTTCGCGCGTGTTGAGGCCGTAAGCATGCAGAAACGATTCCACACCACTGCCCGAACCTTCCTCACGCAGGCGCGTGACCAAATCTCCGGCGAGGGCGTGAATCGCTTTATGTTTTTGCTCGTAAGCACCGACATGCTGCAGCAAGTTCTGAATGCTCTCAGACTCGGCCTCATGCGCCTTTTGGCTAATCTCTTTTAAGGTAATACTCATGCTGGACTCTTAGTAGCCCCGCTACATGAATGCAAGCTTTGTGAATCAATGGGTAAGAGCGGCAAGTTTCTCTGGCTCGGCTAGAACCCCTTCATGCGCGGAGGCATTCGCATGGGCGCGGTATTCTGGACGGTCTTTTACCATCCCAATATGCCATGGGCTGGTTTCAATTTGGGCAATCTTTTGCTCAATATGTGCTTGAATCTCTTCGGCCGTGGACTTCATTTCATCATGGCTCGCCATATTTCCTGCAAATTGTGCAATACGGACGGTGCGCTCTTCTTCTGGGAAACCACTGAAGAGATGCGCAGCAACCGTGTAAAGCTCGCCTAAATAATCATCTTCACGCAGGAACCCGCGGCGGTCTTTTGGCGACATACCGTAAATCGCGCCTCCGGTAATATAGGCCAGCGGCGTAAGACCATCAAAGAACGAGCCCTGCAAATAAGCGGAGGTCTTTTTATATTCTTCCGTGCCCTTAACCAGTTCGCCCAATTTCTTGCGCATCTCCGGGAGCTCATACCCGAATCCACCCACCAACAAAGAAAGGTTGCCAGTAATGGCCGAAACCGATGCCAAACGTAGCGGCTTACGCTTTAACCATGACCATGGATCCACAAATGGATCAATGGGGGCGGGTTTGAATTCTTTATCTTCTCTTTTGGCCTGCTCTTTGGCCTTCACCTCTTCACGGGTCATGCCCGCATCTTCATCCTCTGGGATGATCTCTGCACCCCAATAGCCCAGCGTGTAAGACGAACCCGTAAGTGCTTTAAAGGGGTTTGGCTTACCTCCTAAATTTCCCTTACCCGTCATACCGGCGCGGGCCATATTGAGGCCACCCCAGCCAAATAAAGTGTTATTAAGGGTAATCACATGCTCAGAAAGCAGATGCTCAACATCCGAAGAGACATTGTCGACATTCTTGTGCAATCGGCTAAGCACGTGGTGGTCGGTATTGCTAAGATCAATATCGGATTTCTCAAGGTAGTTATCCATCTTCTTGTAGAGATGGTCTAGCTGCGTACGTGGGTTCTTGTTCCCCAGCAGAATCAGCAACGCCGAGGTCACAGCAAACTTCATAGACCCTATTGTTTGGCTCGCATCTTTGCGCACCTGACCCGACGCCATGAGCAATAAGTCACCGGTCAAATATCCTAGCCCCGCGGCAACAACCGAGTTTTTTCGCACCCAGCCCATGGGACCATCTGTCTTTTTCTCGGGCGCAACTTCGGTCTGCGTGCCCGTGCCGTTCACATAGCCAGAGCGCTCCAACACGGCATGGATATCGCTTTCCTTGTCGAAACCCCAAACGCGCAGCACTTGCTTACCGTCCAGCTCATCGGCAAAAAACAGCAAGCCGCGTTGGGACAGCAATTTGGGTAATTGCGTGTAAAGTGAATCGGCCGCATCCGCGCTCGCCTCGATATAGGCCGTAGGGTAGGTTTGGTCTTTCCTAACCGCCATAGCCTTAATCGGGCTGCCTGCTTGCCATTCATACCGATTATAGGTCGGTTTATGTTCTGTAGTCTTTTCCACTATGACTACTATAGCAGGAGAATATGACAGTTTTATGTCGCTTTAGGGGATTTAAAGTGCGAGTTGCGCTTCTGGCGCTACCATAAACTCGCGTGAAACGGGCGACTGCACCTGCTTTAAAGGCTTTGGCTCCGCGTGGGCATGCTGGTGTGACGCGCTGTGCCACGGGTTCTGCTCCAGCTTCTCCATCTTATCGACAATCGCCTTATAAATCTCCTGCGCAGAGGACTTCGTCTCCGGCATACTGGACATAAAGCCCACAAATTGGCTCACACGCGCGGCACGCTCAGGCCCTTGGCTGTGGCAGAAAATCTGCGCCGCTACGCTGGTCAGCTCGTCGACATAGCCCTCTTCCTTGAGGAAGCCACTACGATCACGCGGAGACATGCCATAGAGCGTGTTCGCCACAATATTCACGCCCTGCGCCCCCATATCCAGATGCGCGCCACGCTGGCTTTGAAACGCGACCATCTCATCTTTGGGCTTCATTTGCTCCCTAAAACCACCAATCAGGGTAAGAATATTATGCAGCCCTGCCCCCAAGGTCGTTAAGCGTAATGGCTTCTGCTTGAGCCAAGTTCCTGGGTCTTGCAAAGGATCAATCTTTTTCAAATCCGCTTTCTTCCCCTCTCGTTGAGCGGCGTAATAAGCTTCTTTTTCTTGATCATTCATACCCGCAAGCGGATCTTCCTCAATACCAAGCGCACCCCACTGGCCCGTCATAATCGCCACGCCAGATGCCGATTTAAACTTGTTCTGCTGGTTCATACCCGCACGTAATGCCTGATACCCACCAATGCCCTGACCGAGATTATTAATCGTCGTCAAATGGTCGGAAAGGAAGTTCGTCAAGCGGCGCATCATATTGCCGCGATCTTCGGAGCGCTCGCTTAACAAACGGCGCTCTACTTCCTCAAGCGGCAAACCCTCGCGCTTCATGTAATCGTCAAACTTGCGGTAAATACGCTCCATCTGACGGTTCGGATCTGGCGTACCCAGCCAAGTAAGCAGCACGCTAGTGGAGGCGAAGAAACCCGCCATTGCCTTGTTGTTATTGTCTTTACGCAATGCGCCAGAGACATATTGCATACCATCCGCCACCAGATAGGTGAGACCAGCCGCCACCGCGGAATTCTCCTTAACCCACTCACCGGCATTAAAAGGCTTCTCAGGCTCGCGCTCCGTAAGGGTTGGTAGGGCCTTCGTGAAACCTGTCTGCTGCAAATACTGAATGACCTGCTGGTCGTATTTGAACCCCGTCACACGCAGGGCAGGCTTGCCCTCAAATTCATCCGCAACACATTGCAGCCCTGCACGGCATAACTGCTCCGGCAAGCGCTTATACAGCGCTGTATTTGCTGCATCAGACGCAACGATATAGGCAGTCGGATAGACCTGATCATGCCGTATCGCTACGCTCTTAAGCGCAGAGTCTGCTTGCCATTCGTAACGGTTCACTGTTCGCCCTTCTAGCGGTTAGAGTTTTTCTCATTGTCTAGTTTAGCACGGATATATGACAGTTTTATGTCTAATGCGCAATATAAATTGTGAATTATATTATTTCACATATTTTATTGTTTGTTTATTGCGGGCAACCGCCTCTAAAATGCTTACAGCCAAACCAATAGGGCGTGTCATGTGCCCAAGGCGTATTTGCATAATCTTCATGTAATATTTTATAGGCTTTTCGCGAATATATAGTGTGCGACCCATCTCTTTGGCAGCCATAACGCGTTGAGCGTATGGCAGCGTGAAGCTGCTGGGCTGCTTTTTCCGTATCATCTATGCGTGTCCAAAAACCAAACAACCCGCCTCCGGCCTGCTTTATAGCCTCTTGCGAGATATATTCGGGTCCAGAAGGAATGGTCTCTAGCGCCGCAGTCTCATCTCGCTTTACCCTGCTGTGATACGGATGATCCGCAATCAACTTTTTTTGAATATCGCGGTACTGGTTTATTTCCTGGGTCAGCGCATCACTATCTTTAAAAAGTTTGCCCCTAAAGAGCGAGAATCGTGAACGATAATAGGCGTTAGGGCGTATTTCTACCGCCTCAAAAACTGCGTCGCCAAGTCTGTTCTGATCCACACGACACCACCAATTATTATCATTATGGTTATAAATATCTATGCGACGTGGCTCTGCATTATACTGCTGACTACCATACCTCAAATAGCCATCATACGCATAGCTCAGATACGGCAACGGACGCAGGCGAGGAAAGAAGAAAAACAATTCCGTATATGCCTGAATATCCTCGGCTTCCATCGCCGTCTCCAACGCCTCGGCGAGGCCGGAATTTAACACGACTGCGTCAGCAGCATAGTCATCAATATTTGACTTTGGCTCCCCTAACAAAATGGCTCGGCTTAAGGCACTGCGAATAAGTAGCGCACGTATCTCCTCAGCAAGCTGCTCATCTCTTGAAAGCCGCACAAGCTCGTGCATACTTACATTATTCACCATCTTGTACCACAAACCCACAGAATGAGCGCCTTCAAACGCCTCCCCTTCCGGCGAATAGCTATAGTTAGCAGCCACTGCACTTTGCCAATCCGTGGCCAATAACACCTTCCAATGTGCAAACCCTGTAGGTGGGACCTTTGCGGCGTTGCTCAGCACCGAACGAGCCACCTCCGCCTCCCCGACGTAAACCAGCCAACGCAAAGCATCTTGTAGTACGCGCTCATACACCTTAACGGGATACGTTTGATATGGGCTATATTGGAGTTCAGAGAAACCGTTATGCTGAGCTACCAACGCTACCGCATCACTATATTCTTTACGGCCTAAGCGAATACGTAATGCCTGAGCCCATACATCCAAAAGCCATCCTTGGTATTGGATTGTTTCGTCTTTCCAGTTGCGATGCAGGAAGGGCGTTATATCTGCCAGCACCTCAGTGGCCAATGGGTCAGAGGGGTGAATGCGGCGCGCGACAATTTGCAGCCACTCCAAGCCGTCTCCGCTCTTCCAGCGCTGCCATGCATGATCAACAATATGCTTGTTTTGCTGCCAATAAACATCGTCTTTCTGATGTAATGCCCAAAGCCAATCCGCATCAAAAATATTATAGACCCACTTGGCAGCCATCCAATCTATAAACTCACTCTTTGGAGCGGCCTCTTTCCACGATAGACAATAGCCATTCCAAGTGCGCCTTGGGATTGGGTCCCGAGTCTTCCCATCCAAGTACAAACCTGTAGCGCTCTATCATCGGATGAATAGCCGTAAGGCTATTGTCCTTCAGCATCTCGTCTAAACGGGCAAATGCGGCCGCCTCATCTAACTGCCGCAAACACCGCAACTCCATATAGGATGCTTCTGGATGTAGCGGCATGCGCCATTGGGGCGCTAAAGAATGCACAAACGAAACCAAACATACACCACTTATTCGCCAGCATCTCAAATCCTCTATTTTTACGCATTATAAGAAAATATTACAAAGAACCCAATCCTTTAGAGAATGGCGTCCCCGAGAGGATTCGAACCTCCGACCTACGGATTAGGAATCCGTTGCTCTATCCTGCTGAGCTACGGGGACATATATGCAAGACTTCGCATTTCCGCTGCAATGCACAGCATACAACGCTGGTTTGACAGGCCATTTTGTGATACTATGCTAGCCCTCGGCAAATGCAAAAGCAAAGGGAGCTTCCATGAGCAAAATCCACGTAAAAACGCCGGTAGTAGAGCTAGACGGCGACGAAATGACACGCATCATCTGGGCGATGATTAAAGACAAGCTCATCCTGCCCTATCTCGATATCGACCTGAAATATTACGACCTCTCCATCCAAAAGCGCGACGAGACGGAAGACCAAATCACCGTCGACGCCGCAAACGCCATTAAAGAATATGGCGTAGGTATCAAATGCGCGACCATCACGCCTGATGAGGCGCGCGTGGAAGAGTTTGGCCTGAAGAGCATGTATCGCTCTCCGAATGGTACCATCCGCAATATTCTCGGCGGGACTATCTTCCGCGCCCCTATCATTTGCGAGAACATCCCGCGCTATGTACCGGGTTGGACGAAACCAATCATCGTCGGCCGTCACGCCTTTGGCGACCAATACCGCGCGACGGATATGGTGCTTGATAAGCCCGGTGAGCTGACCATGACCTTCACCCCTGCCGATGGCAGCGCGCCGATTGCCCATAAGATTTTTGATTTTGAATCCGGCGGAGTGGCCATGGGCATGTATAACCTCGATGAGAGCATCGAAGGCTTTGCCCGTGCGAGCTTTGAGTATGGTCTGGCGCAGGGCATGCCTGTGCTGCATTCAACTAAAAATACTATCCTCAAAAAGTATGATGGACGATTTAAGGATCTCTTCCAGCGTATTTACGATGAGGAATATAAGGCTGATTTCGAGAAGGCCGGCCTATGGTATGAGCACCGCCTGATTGATGACTTGGTGGCCTATGCCCTCAAATCCGATGGCGGCTTTGTTTGGGCCTGCAAAAACTATGACGGCGATGTGCAATCGGACATCGTAGCGCAAGGCTTCGGCTCCCTCGGCCTGATGACCAGCGTACTGCTCACGCCCGATGGGAAAACGGTGGAAACGGAAGCCGCCCACGGGACTGTGACGCGCCACTTCCGCCAACACCAAGAAGGCAAAGCCACCAGCACGAATCCCATCGCCAGCATTTTTGCGTGGACAAGCGGGCTGCGCTACCGTGGTAAATTTGATGAGAACAGGCCCCTCATCACCTTCTGTGATGCATTAGAAGAAGCCGTCATTGCGACGGTCGAGGCAGGCGATATGACCAAGGACCTCGCCCTGCTCGTCGGCCCAGAACAAAGCTTCCTCACCACCGAAGCATTCATGGATGCGGTAGAGACGCGCTTCAAAGACGCGTGGGGAAAGACTAAGGCGGCGGCCTAGTTACGTTTCTTTTATCGCTCCTGCTTCGGCCTACTGGCCTACGCAATGAGCCTAAGCGCTTCGCGCACTAAAGGCGCGGTCTCCTGACCGCGTTCTTGTATCCTTGAAGGGTCGTGCCTGCCGCGGTTCTTAACTCATCATGGGTACGAGTGGGAACTCTCCGATAGGGAGCGACCCGTAGCCCGTCAGGGCGAAGCGCCGCGCAGCGCCTTAGCGAACCGTTAGGTAAGCGATATAGCGAGGCAAAGCCGAGTGTACTAACCACAAAAAACCCCGGCTCATAGGCCGGGGTTTCTTTTGCTCTTTCACCTACAGGTTAAGAGACAACCTTGTCGCTGGTGATGTGCGTCATCAGCATCGGGAAGACATGATACAAGGTAGAAAGTGTCACCAGTACATACAGTACGGTTGTGAACGAACCCGTTCCAAACATGCTAACAAACACGTCGGTGCCGGTCAGTCCGATAAAGCCGAAATTGATACCGCCAAGCAGTACCAGTACTATCGTAAATAAGTGAATCACATTCATAGCAGTCTCCTTTTTTGTTGACTGTCCCCATTATACCAAGCCTGCAATGCAATAAGCCAATGAAATATATGCGTTTTTCTGCTGCATTGCGGCTTCGCTTTGCAACACACTTTTATCGAGGAAATACAGATATTTGTTTATGCCGCAGCGCATTAAGTGCAGCACGGTAGCTGCAATGCAATGACGAATTGGTGCGTCGCACAACGCCAAAAAGCCCGCTCAGCAGTCGGTACAGCGCGTTAACAAGTCTTAACATAATTGTAACACCGATTCCAAATAGTGCCCGCTATGTAAGTAAGCTGAAAATAACATATAGGAATATCCATGGTTAAGCTAAACGACGTAACCCTCCGCGATGGCCACCAATCTATTTTGGGCGGCATGGTGCAACAACATGACCTGCTGCAAGCCGCAGAGTCCGCGAAGGACGTGCCTTATAATATGTATGAGGTCTGGGGTGGCACTACTTTTGATGCACCGCTGCGCGTGAAGGGCGAGGACCCGTTCGAGAATCTTCGCCAGTTCCGCGAAACCCTGGGAGATGACAAAAATCTCAGCATGCTGCTACGCGGCCGCAACCTTGTGGGCTTCACGATCCATGATGACTCCATTATGGATGCCTTCCTCAAAGAGGCGGCAAAGCCGTTTGGTGAAGATGACGAGCGCATGGGCGTAAACACCTTCCGCATTTTCGATGCGCTAAACGATATCGATAATATGCGCCACGCTATCGAGACCGTGCGCACAATGCGCGAAGAGAAAGGCTGGGATGTCCATGCCCAAGGCACGCTCTGCTATACCGTAATTGACGATGAGGTGCGCGAAGCCAACCCACAAATCGGCGACACCTATAGCCCTGCTTATTATGTGAAGTTAGCAAAACAATTAGTCGAAGCGGGTGCCGATTCTATCTGCATCAAAGACATGGCAGGCCTGCTTGATGCCGAGCATGCAGCCCCGCTTGTGAAAGCGCT
Source organism: uncultured Azospirillaceae bacterium (assembly GCA_964342335.1). GTDB lineage: Bacteria > Pseudomonadota > Alphaproteobacteria > Rickettsiales > UBA3002 > CAYFFN01. Next base: position 4,727 of record CAYFFN010000002.1, on the reverse strand, counting down.
TAAAGAAGCCGTAGATGTTCCTATCGTCCTCCATGCACAAAGCGGTCTAGGCCTCAGCGATGAAGCCATCCTCGCTGCCATTGAAGCGGGCGTAGATCAAGTGGATGTCGCTAGCGAAGGGTTGAGCGATGGCTCAGGCCATAGTGCCACCGAGACCATTCTGGATAGCCTCAATCGTCGTCGCCCCGACCTCTATCCTAAAGAATTTTACAATAGGGATGCAGAAGTAACAACCGAACTTTACGCCGAACATTGGCGCGCCATCCGCCCCAAATACGCGCAATACGAAAACCCCTTCAGCGAAGACCTGCAAGCACTCGTGCAAAAAAGCCAAGTACCGGGCGGCATGACAACGACACTGCTGAACCAAATCAAAGAAGCGGGGCTTCCCAATGATATTACAGACAAGCTGCTGCGCGCCTCTTTACTGGAAATGGCAAATGTGCGTGCAGAGGCGTGCTATATCACCCTTGTAACCCCTAGCTCGCAAATTGTAGGAACACAGGCCGTTAAGAACGTGCTAGGTGCCTTCTTAGAAATTCAGAGAGCCAACCCAGACTTCACGGCAGAAGACCTTCTGGAGAATATTGCAGAGAAGCGCGCCAATAAAACGCTTTACGCAAGTGAGTTTGCCGTGCATCCACCCTTTGCCATACTGCTACATGGAGGCTATGGTAAATTGCCCTATGAGCCTGATGCCGCACTAAAGGAGCAGCTAGCAGAGATGCAGCACAAAGCCGTTAATACAAGTAACACGGTCGAGGCTCTGCCCTCACTGGATGTAGAAAAGCAAAAACTATCAGAGCTCGCCTCTGCTTATCTGGATACGCATGATGCGTTAAAAGAGGAGGATAAGGTCTATATCCAGGGCTTGCGGGACAATCCTAGCAACCAGCAGCTGCTATGCTTTGCCATTAAGCCAGCAAAACCCGTCAACGCAGAAGGAAAAGATAAAGCACGATTCAATAGCCTGCTCAATTTGCAAAGCCCAACCCTTGCCAAGGCCGAAGGCTATATAGCCAATCCCCCCAGCGCCTATGAAGATAGCATGGCTAAGCTTAGCGAAGAACAGTGCGATGAAGCGGAGCGCTATGCGCAAGCTCAGCTACGTTGGGTGCGCCTCAAGCAAGGTGCTATCGTATTGCCCGAGGAAGAAAAACTCTATCAGCTCAAACGTGCCACGCGTGAAATGGAAAATGCCAAGCACGAATTTGAAGGCGAAACAAAACGCGCCGTACAGCAGCGCCTCAAAGACTTTGGCATTGGCGCCTATGGCCATCTCATTGATAGAGCGCGCAATAACGGAAACTTCGCTAACCCAGCAGATAGCTGGGAAAAGACCCTAAAAGAAAGCAACCCGCAACGTAGCGCCGCGCTTGGCTAAGCTTAGATGTGAATCGGGCGCGCCTCGGTTGCGGCTAGGGCCGCTTCTTTCACCGCTTCGTTCAGCGTGGGGTGTGCGTGGCAGGTGCGGGCGATATCTTCTGCGCTTGCACCGAATTCCATCGCGACACATGCCTCGTGAATCAGCGTGCCTGCATCGGGGCCAATGATATGAACGCCGAGCACTTCGTCGGTGTCTTTATCGGCGAGAATCTTCACAAACCCTTCGGTTTCGCCCACCGCGCGGCCGCGTGAGTTCGCCATGAACGGGAACTTGCCGACCTTGTAGGCTACGCCTGCTTCTTTCAGCTGCTCTTCGGTACGGCCCACATCCGCCACCTCTGGCCATGTATAGACCACGCCGGGGATTACAGCGTAGTTTACATGGCCATGTTGGCCTGCGAGGGTCTCTGCTACCGCTACACCCTCTTCTTCCGCTTTATGCGCAAGCATAGGGCCTTTAATCACATCACCAATCGCGTAGATATTAGGCACGTTGGTTTGCAGCGTATCGTTCACTTCGATGCGGCCGCGCTCATCCGTCGCGATGCCCACATTCTCTAGGCCCAACTTGTCTGTGTAGGCTTTGCGGCCGATACATACCAGCACTACGTCTGCTTTCATCTCTTCGGCCTTGCCACCCGCAGCAGGCTCAACCGAGAGCGTTACGCCGGTTTTGCTTTTCTTCGCACCAGTCACTTTGTGGCCGAGCTTAAATTCCATGCCCTGCTTGGTGAGGATCTTCTGGAACTGCTTGGATACTTCACCATCCAAACCTGGGGTGATGCGGTCGAGATATTCAATCACGGTCACTTTCGCGCCCAGACGACGCCATACAGAGCCTAGCTCCAGACCAATCACGCCGCCGCCGATAACAATCATCTCTTTGGGCGTTTTATCCAGCTCCAGCGCACCGGTAGAAGAAACAATCTGCTTCTCATCCACCTCTACGCCCGGCAATGGCATTACATCCGAACCGGTCGCGATAAGGATATTTTTCGCTTCGATTTTCTGCTTGCCCACGGTCACTTCATTCGCACCGGTAATCGTGCCGTGGCCTTTGATATACTCAACCTTGTTTTTCTTAAACAGGCCTTCGATACCTTTGGTCAGGCTCTCCACCACGTCATTCTTGCGCGCGAGCATTTTCTTCACGCTTACTTTGGGCGATACTTCGATACCGTGATCGGCGAAATGGTCTTTCGCTTCCTCATAATGGTGCGAAGATTCCAGCAATGCTTTAGACGGGATACAGCCCACATTCAGGCACGTGCCACCCAGCGTGCTGCGCTTCTCGACGCAGGCGACTTTCATACCCAACTGTGCTGCACGAATTGCGGCAACATAGCCACCCGGGCCGCCACCAATCACTACCAGATCAAATGCATCTGCCATGAGAAAACTCCTTATTTATTTTGCGCGTTCTTAGAGGCCCAGCAACAGACGGCGTGGATCTTCAATCGCTTCTTTCACTTTCACCAAGAAGGTCACCGACTCGCGACCATCAATAATGCGGTGGTCATATGACAGCGCCACATACATCATCGGGCGAATTACGATCTCACCATTCACCACCACAGGGCGTTGCTCGGTTTTATGCATACCCATAATGCCCGATTGCGGCGGGTTGATGATCGGCGTAGACATCAGTGAGCCATAGACACCGCCGTTAGAAACGGTGAAGCTGCCGCCAGTCATATCTTCCATAGAGAGTGTGCCTTCGCGCGCCTTCACGGCTGCTTCCGCAATATCCGCTTCGATTTGGGCGAGGGATTTCTTATCACAATCGCGAATCACCGGAACCACGAGACCTTGCGGCGTGCCTACAGCAACCCCGATATCGTAGTAGTTCTTGTAGATGATGCTATCGCCATCAATCTCTGCATTCACCTCTGGGATTTGCTTGAGCGCGTTTACCGCTGCCTTCACAAAGAAGCCCATAAAGCCAAGGCGCACGCCATGCTCTTTCTCGAACGCTTCTTTATATTCGCTGCGCAATGCCATCACATTGCTCATATCGATTTCGTTGAAAGTGGTCAGAATCGCAGCGGTGTTTTGAGATTCTTTCAGACGCTTCGCAATCACCTGACGCAGCTTGGTCATCTTCACGCGCTCTTCGCGTGGACCAGAAGCCGGAGATGCCAACATGCCATCGCCTTCCAGCGCTGCTTGTACATCACCCTTCTTCAGGCGGCCATCTTTGCCCGAAGCGGGAATGTTCTTCGCATCTACCTGTGGGTTTTCTGCGAGCATTTTGTTCACCGCTGGGCCAGAGTTTTTGCCAGAAGCCGCTTGCGTCGCCGCAGGAGTAGGCGCTGCTTTCGCTTCTTCTTTCTTTGGCTCGTCTTTTGCCGGAGCTGCACCCGCAGCACCTTCTTCGATAATGCCGAGCAGTGCGCCTACCTCAACGGTATCGTCTTCGCCGGCCTTAATCTCTTTGAGCGCACCAGATACGGGCGCGTTTACTTCCAGCGTTACCTTGTCGGTTTCCAGCTCCACCAATGGCTCGTCTTTGGTGATGGCATCGCCCACCTTCTTAAACCATTTAGCAACCGTTGCTTCACTTACCGATTCTCCAAGAGAAGGAACGTCGATATTTACCGTTTTACCCATAATACTCTCCTAAGATGCTTTCTGTTTGGGTTTTTTCTTTGCTGATGCATCCAGCGTCAGCGCGTCTTTTACCAAGGCCTCTTGCTCTGCAAGGTGCAGCTTGAGGTAACCTACTGCAGGCGATGCTGCGGTTTTGCGGCCCGCATAGGCCACACGATCACTCTCGCGACCCAGCTCATCCAGCACGTCTTGCAGCTTGCCGCGAATGAACCACCACGCGCCCATATTCGCAGGCTCTTCCTGACACCACATCGCTTGCGCGTTTGGATAACGCTTCAGCTCGGCCAGAATCTCTGCATGCGGGAACGGGTAATATTGCTCAACACGCACCAGCGCAATGTCCTTGATTTTCTCTTCGCGGCGCTTTTCCAGTAGGTCATAATAGACCTTGCCGCTTGTCAGCACGACGCGCTTAACGTCCTTATCCGCTGCAAGCTTATCCACTTCGGGAATCACGCGTTGGAAGGTCGTCTTCGGTCCGAAATCTTCCAAATCAGACACGCATAATTTGTGACGCAGCAGCGATTTTGGCGACATCACAATCAGCGGCTTGCGGAAATCGCGGTGCAGCTGACGGCGCAACGCATGGAAGAAGTTCGCAGGGGTGGTACAGTTCACCACCTGCATATTGTCTTCGCCACATAGCTGGAGGAAGCGCTCCAGACGCGCCGAGCTATGCTCTGGGCCTTGGCCTTCATAACCATGCGGCAACAGCATCACCAAACCACTCA
>CAYFFN010000001.1:0-54896 GCA_964342335.1 uncultured Azospirillaceae bacterium | reverse complement strand
TCCTCACCCGCCGTATGCCCGGGCCAGACGAGCCACATGGCGTGATCTTCATGATGGATGAGTTCCCATCCCTAGGCGAGATGCCGCAATTCCAAGTGGGTATCGCCTATTTCCGTGGATACCGTGTGAAGCTCTTCCTCATTGTACAGGATACGCAGCAGCTCAAGGGCATTTACGAAGAGGCGGGGATGAACAGCTTCCTCTCCAACTCTTATTACCGTGTGACCTTCTCGGCGAACAACATTGAAACGGCGAATATGATCAGCCAGCTGGTGGGGAATAAAACGGTGGATCAAGCATCGCACAACAAGCCGAAATTCCTCGACTTCAACCCCGCGTCACGCACCATGCACGTATCGGAAACGCAGCGCGCATTGCTGCTGCCGCAAGAGGTGATTCAGCTGCCGCGTGATGAGCAGATTATTCTCGTGGAATCCTTCTCGCCGATTAAATGTAAAAAGATTTTTTACTATAAGGATTCAACCTTCACTAAACGCCTCATGCCGCCGATTGACGTGCCCGAGCAAGAGCCGTATGACCCACGTAAAAAGAAGAAAGCAGCAGAAGCGCCACCGCCACCAAGCGATGACACCTAAAAACAGCTAAAATGCCATATTTAATAGCTTATTAAGCTTTTCGGAGTAGTATGTAATCATGCGAGGGTTTAGTTTAGTCGAATTAGCATTGGTGTTAGTGATTATTGGGTTAGTCGCAGGGGGTATTATGGCGGGTAGTTCGATGATTCACGCTTCTCAACTCAAAGCCATCCCCACAGAGTTGCAGGCGATTGTCGTAGCGACGCAAACCTTTCGAGATGAATATGGTAAGCTACCCGGCGACCTTGACCGAGCTACCCGTTACTGGGGGCGTATGAACAACAATGCCGATTGCGTGACCAATAGCGGCGCGTCGGTGGATGCTGCGGGCACATGTGATGGGGATGGGGATGGTGATATCGGCAATGCGGCTGCAGCCAGCGAATCGGGCGAAAAGTTTGCCTTATGGAGACATTTAGCACTCGCGGGCCTTATGGAAGGAAGTTATACGGGACTGGCTGGTTCAGGCGGGGGGAATGATTCCAAATTGCAAGAAAACGTGCCTAGTTCAAAAGCAGGCAACACTATAGGCTGGTCTGTGCATGATTGGGGAAAGGTAGAAGACAGCACTTCTATATTTGATGGTATATACGAGGTTTCTCTGATTGTCGGTGCAGAAACAACAGCGAGTATGACGCAAGACGATTTTCTTACGCCCGAAGAGATGTGGAGTATCGATAAAAAAATGGATGATGGAATGCCGGCTGTGGGGAGTGTAGTCCCGAGGGTGCGCGGCAATTGTACAGATAAGACGATTGCGCTCGCAGATTCAGATGATTTGAATGCAGTCTATAATCTGACAAATACAGACGAAGATTGCGCGATTGTCTTCAGGAATATGCTCTAAGCTTGTTTAATCAACCCTGTGCTAGGGCTACTCGCACTTGCCAATTCACGCTTGGGCATACGGCCTGCTAGATAGGCCTCTCTTCCCGCTTCTACCGCTAGCTTCATTGCTCGCGCCATGCGGATGGGGTCGCGTGCTTCGGCAATGGCGGTGTTCATCAGCACGCCATCGCAGCCTAGCTCCATCGCAATCGCTGCATCCGATGCCGTGCCTACGCCTGCATCGACGAGAATGGGCACATTGGCTTGCTCCACAATCATACGGATATTGAGCGGGTTTTGGATGCCTAGGCCGGAGCCAATGGGCGCAGCAAGGGGCATCACGGCGACGCAGCCTAGCTGCTCTAATTCACGGGCGATGATGGGGTCGTCATTGGTGTATGCCATGACCTCGAATCCTTCCGCGACCAATATCTCAGCTGCTTTCAAGGTCTCGCGCACATCGGGGTAGAGGCTTTGCTTATCGCCAATCACTTCCAGCTTTACCAGCGTATCGCCGCCTGCCTCACGCGCGAGGCGTAGGGTGCGCACGGCCTCATCCGCGCTGTAGCAGCCTGCGGTGTTGGGTAGATAGGTATATTCGCTAGGCGGCAGCACATCGTAAACGGTTTCTTTGGCGGAGAGGTCAATGCGGCGCAGTGCCACAGTGATAATCTCAGCGCCACTCGCTTCAATTGCCGCTTTGGTTTCGGTGAGGTCTTTGTATTTCCCTGTACCTACGAGTAGGCGTGAGGTGAAGCTACGGTTACCAATTTTAAAGTTGTCCATCATGATCCTCTCAAGGTACAAGAAGCGAGTCAGGAGACTCGCCCTTTAGTCGTGCGAAGCACGTTAGGCTCATTGCGTAGGCCAGTAGGCCGGAGCAGGAGCGAATTAAATACTTCAACCACCGCCTATAAAGCCGACGATTTCGATTTCATCTTTGTCGTGAAGGGGGGCTTCGCCATAGGTGGATTTGGGAACGATGGCGCGGTTTTGCTCAATCGCGATTTTGGTATCATCCAGCGCCAAATGCTGCAGCAAACCCGCCACATTCATGCCGTTCGGAATCTCTTTAGGCTCGCCATTGAGCAGTATCTGCATATCACCCTCGTGACAGTGTCTGTTTGCCGTGCTATACCCATCTTATGAAAAAAGTATGGATACTCAACGGCCCGAATCTTAACTTGCTGGGTGAACGCGAGCCCGAGATCTATGGCATGGAAACGCTGGCCGATCTCGATGCGCGCTGTGTTCAGCATGCAAGCAGCCTAGCTATAGCGGTCGAGTGCCGACAAAGCAATCATGAAGGCCAGCTCGTAGAATGGATTCAAGAGGCGCGCAAAGAGGCGGCAGGGCTGATTCTCAATGCGGCGGCTTATACCCACACCAGCGTGGCTATCCATGATGCGCTGAAGAATCTTTCTATTCCAATTATCGAAGTGCATATTTCCGACCCGAAGGCGCGCGAGAGCTTCCGCCATCATTCCTATGTGACGCCTTGTGCGAAGCAGGTGATTGCAGGCAAAGGGACGGATGGCTACTTGCTCGCGCTGGATGCAATAGCGCCCCTGCTCTGATGGAAGAAGTCGCGCCAGAAGAATTGCTCGATATTTATGCGGCTGGCTATTTTCCTATGGCCGAAAGCCATGACACGCCTGAGCTTTATTGGTTTCAGCCCGAGATACGCGGTGTGTTGCCCGTTGAGGGTTTTAACGTGCCTCACGGCATGCGCAAATTGCTCAAAACGCATGATTTCACCATCACGATTGATAAAGACTTCGAGGCAGTGATGCGCGCCTGTGCCGAGCTAAATGCCTCGCGCACCGAGACGTGGATCAATGAGCGCATTGTGCAACTCTATTGCTCACTTCACAAAATGGGTGATGCCCATAGCGTGGAGATTTGGCAAGAGGACGCGCTTGTGGGCGGGCTTTACGGCGTGTCCATTGGTGGTGCGTTTTTTGGGGAGAGTATGTTCAGCCGCACGGAGGGGGCGAGCAAAGTCGCGCTGGTATCGCTGGCGGAGCTGCTGAAAGAAGCAGGCTATACGCTTTTGGATACGCAATATGTAAACGACCATCTCAAGCAGTTTGGGGTGGAGGAGGTCCCCCATGAGGATTATATGGAGCGTTTGGAGAGTGCGTTGAGCGTGTCGCCCAACCCATCCAAATATTTCTGCAGCTTGGCGTGTAGCAAAGGCTGGCTGGACTCGTCCAATTCCAACGTTAAGTGATTTTTCAGCCAATAAAGCTTGGTTTTAGGCAGGTAACCGCTGATGCCGCCGGTGAGTTCCGAAGCAACGCGCAGGCTCAAACCCACTGCTTTTGACCAAAGCATTTGCTCCTCATTTAACAATTTGAGGTCTTCTTTCCATTTACTCTCATGGCGATGGTAAAGGGCGAGAGAAATCATTACCCGTTCGACATGGTCCATGCCTTTGAGAGAGGATTGCACGAAGCGGTTATACAACCACTCCCCGCGGAAGTTCGGGTCAATTTGCCACGCAATCTCACTCAGGATACAGCAGGCATGGCGCAGGCGCTCGGACCGTTCTGGCATAGCGCCAAAGAGCGGTTTGCCCCATTCGAATAGTTCCGCCGCATAATGGCCATGGCGTTGGCAGAAGAGTGCTAAGTCATGCGCAGAGCTGAGGAGGGGGTCTTCCGCTTTTTGTGCGTTCGGCAGTGAATCATAGAGAAAGCCTTCGCGAATACCACTCACACTAAAGATGACGCGGTCACTGCCGTAACGGTCCATCAGCGCGAGGAGGAGATGGCTTGCATACGCCATGCATGTGGCGCGGCGTTTGGGGATGCCGGGGAGTTTGGTAATCTTGTGCGGGGTCATCTTGCTGAGCATCTCGGCGATTTTTTTCACCTGTTTGCGCTTCATCACATAGCCATGGAGCAAATCCAAGGGGTAGAGGTTCAGCTTCATATGCATTTTGGCAATCGCTCGGAAACTACCACCGACTGCATAAAGTGTGCTGAAAGCGGTAGAAGGTGCGGGCAGGCGCTCCAAATGTTCTTTGAGCTTTTTATGCTGCTTTTCGCGTAACACCCCGATGGGGGCGGAAGACAAATCGCGAAGCTGGCCATTATCCAAAATACCGACTTCCATGCTGCCACCGCCTAAATCCGCAACAATGCCATGCGGGCTGGCGAAAGAGGCGACGACGCCCAACGCTGCGAGGCGGGCTTCTTCTTTGCCGCTAATGACATGGATGGGCAGCTCCATGAGGGTTTCTAATTCTTCACGAAATGCATCTGCATCTTCTGCATCACGCAGCGCCGCGGTGGCGAGGATATCGAGTGAAGTGATGGAGAGGCGATGCGCCATCTCTTTAAAGCGAAGCAGCGCATCGCGCGCCTCGTCCTTACCAGATTTATCCAGCCTGCCGTTTTTGGCGATGGAGGCGCCAAGGCCGCAAAAATGTTTCTCGTTATAGAGGGGCAAAGGCACGCGGTTGGGCGCATGATATACGACCATACGCACCGAGTTGGATCCGATATCGATGATACCGACCTTTTGGTTCTGCTCGGCCTTCATGCTCTGGTGCTACTTGGAAAAGGGGTTAGCGGCAAGCGTAATCTCTACTCTAGCTGGGTTTGACAAGGCTGGGGAACTTGGTGTTGCCTTTGCCTTTGATGCGTTTGCCCTTGCGCAGCGCACGCCCACGGCCTGAGAGGCTCGGGTTATTCATGAAGTAATCATGCGCGCTAAACGCGGCCGGGTCCATGGAGACACGCTCATAGCTGCCATCAGGCTGTAAAATCCAGCTATTGCGTTCATCGCGAATGTTGGCGAGCATAATCTGATCTAGCACTTGGGCATGGACCGTCTCATTGCTGATAGGCACCATAATCTCGACGCGATGGTCAAAGTTGCGGACCATCCAATCGGCCGAGGCGATATAGACTTTCGCATTCTTGGAGGGTAGCGCCTCGCCATTGCCAAAGCAATAGATGCGCGCATGTTCCAAGAAACGCCCGACAATCGATTTCACGCGGATATTATCGGAGAAACCCGGCACACCTGGTCGTAAGCCGCAGATACCGCGCACGACGAGGTCAATTTTCACGCCCGCTTGGCTGGCAGCATAGAGGGCATCGATAATATCTTCATCGATAAGCGCATTCATCTTGGCCCATATGCTTGCAGGCTTGCCCTCTTTGGCGAAGGCTATTTCTTTATCGATCAGTTCTAGAATGCTATCGCGCAGATAATGCGGGGCGGCGGCAATCACATTGAATTTTTCAGGGCGTGCATAGCCAGTGATGAAGTTAAAGAGATAGGCGACATCCTCGCAGAGCACGGGGTCGCTGGTGAAGTAGGAAAGGTCGGTATAAACCTTTGCGGTAATCGGGTGGTAGTTACCGGTGCCGAAATGGGCGTAGGTTTTTAAGTCGCCCTCTACGCGTCGGGTGACATAAGAAATTTTGGCGTGGGTTTTGAGCTTCACGAAGCCGAACACCACCTGCACACCTGCGCGCTCCATATCGCGTGCCCAGCGCATATTCGCCTCCTCATCAAAGCGGGCTTTGAGCTCCACAAGCGCGGTGACGGACTTGCCGTTCTCTGCCGCGCGAATCAGCGCTTTCACAATAGGGGAGTTGTTGCTGGTGCGGTAAAGCGTTTGCTTGATGGAGACCACATCGGGATCGTCTGCCGCTTGGCGCAGGAATTGCACCACTACATCGAAGCTTTCATAGGGGTGATGCACGACAATGTCTTTGGCCTCAATGGCCGCGAAGCAATCGCCACCAAAATCACGAATCCGCTCAGGGAAGCGCACTTCAAAAGGCGTATATTTAAGCTCGGGGCGTTTGACCTTGGTGAGTTCGGCGAGTTGCGAGAGGCCGAGCATGCCTTCTACACGCACCACGTCTTCCGCGGCGGCGGGGAGTTTTTCGAGCAAGAATTGCTGCATATGCTCGGGCGTGTCCGAAGTGATTTTAAGGCGCACCACTTGGCCGCGGCGACGTTCTTTGACGGCCTTTTCGAATTGACGCACCAAATCTTCGGCCTCGTCATCGACGTCTAGGTCGCTATCACGGATGATGCGGAACATGCCGCTATGGGTGCATTCAAAGCCGTGGAACAGCATAGAGAGATGCAGTTTGATGACATCTTCCAGCAAGATGAAGCGGTATTTCTTCGCGCGCTTCAGCTTTATGAAACGAGGTAACTTACTTGGCATTCCGACCATAGCGGTCATTGGGCGTTTGCTTTCGGGTCGGTGCAAATCAAAGAGTAGCGCCATTCCTAAATTCGCGACAAAGGGGAATGGGTGCGCGGGATCGATAGCGATCGGTGTGAGCACAGGGAAGATTTCTTCACGGAAATGTTTGGCGAGCCATTTGGTTTCTGCCGCTGTGAGCGCATCTGGCCCAATCACTTCAATGGCTTCTTTATGCAGAGCATCGCGCAGCTGCAACCAACACTCTTGCTGTTTATGCATGAGAGTGCTCGCATCCAGAGAAATCAATTCGAGCTGCTGTACGGGCGTAAGGCCATCCATACTCAGATTATCGAGGCCGTGATTATCTTGATCCTTTAGGCCCGCTACACGTACCATGTAGAACTCGTCCAAATTGCTCGCAGAGATGGAGAGAAACTTGATGCGTTCTAGAATGGGGTTATTGGGATTCTCTGCCTCTTCCAGCACGCGCTGGTTAAACTGTACCCATGAAAGCTCGCGGTTGATGAAGCGCGCCTCAGGGTGCGGGAAGTGGGCGTCTATCGCCTCGGAATATTCACTTTGCAGATGCAACATAGGCTTTGCTTGTATTTCGGTTGGGGGCTGTGTAGCGTAAGAAGCCTAGCATAGCAGAGTGCAGGCTTTGCATCAAGTAAAGGGCAGTATGGCTACCAAACGTCTCTTTTTATTGCGTCACGCGCAGGCCTCCCATGAGTTTGGGGAAGGCACGGACGCAGATCGCCCGCTGGCCGAGCGGGGTCAGCAAGATGCTTTACTAGCAGGAGAATGGCTCTCAAAGCACTATCCAGAAGACGTGCATGTCTATGCCTCCAGTTCCAAGCGTACGCGTGAGACGTATTTGGGGTTGAGCGAATCGGTGCAATATGACGTGCAGTTTGAAGAAGGGCTGTATTTAGCCTCTCAGGGTGAGTTGCTTCACGGCATTCAGGAATTACCGGAAGCGCAGGAACACGTCATGATTTTAGGCCATAATCCGGGCCTGCATCAGTTGGCGATGACGTTAAGTGATACCAGCACTATTCCCGCCGAGCATCGCGATGCGCTGATAGACTACCCGACTTGTGCATTGCTCGTTTTGCAATTTGAGAATACGGTTTGGAGAGACATTCAGCTACAAACAGGCAAATGGGAAGCCTATTGGTGCCCGCACAGCGCGGAGCTAAATTAGCCAATTTTGCGAATGAGAGAGGTGAGCATGGCGATGACTTCGCTATGAACCTTCTGGTCCTCGCCTTCCATGCGTTTTTCGAAGATGATATAAAGCGTATCGATATGTTTGCGGATAACGAGCAAGTTGGCGCTTTGCGCATCGCGCACATAGTCATGCAGTAATTTACCGACCTGCGAACCGAGCGGGAAATTGAAGCTACCTGATTGGGACATCACATTGAAAGCAAGTTGCTGGATGCGTACGGTGGCTCCAATGTCTCTCTGATTCTTTTCTAGCTGAGCGTAGGCCTTCTCGAGCGCGTCTAGGTCTTCGATAATCCATTTTACAAAGCTGTCCTTGGACTCATACAAAACCTGTTGCGCGCGCTGAATGGCCTCGGCAGAAAAAATATCTTTGCTTGGATATTCCTCGCCAATCAATTCACGAATTTTTTTATTCGGGGCAGTGAAGAATACGGTGGAACTGTCGGAACGGAAGCGCATACGTCCGTCTGGCATACGCTCGGATAGACGAAGCATTTGTTCGCTCGTAAGCTTGCGATTCTCTGGATCCGTATCCTCGGGGTTATTTTTTCTGCGGCGGCGATCAGGGCCAATGAAACGGCCAGACTGCACAAATAGTCTTGGATTATCAATAACTTGAATCAGTCGGTGGCTAAGGGTTTTGGCCGTGAAAGGTTTGATGAGATACTCCGTTACGCCCGTATCACGTGCGGAAAGCACATGATGCTGCTCAGATTGGCCGGTGAGCATGATAATAGGTAAATCACGGGGGCACGGCGTTTTATTACTACGTATGGCTTCGATTACCTCAAGCCCGGACATTTCCTCCATATCCCATTCACAGATCAGCAGGTCGATGGTCTCACGCTCCATGAGGCTGATGGCGCGTTTTCCACTACGTACAGCCATCACTTTCTGGAAGCCAAACCCCTTAAGCACGCGGTATATCACCTCCGTGAGGCGCGCGTCAGGATCAATGATCATGACTTTAACTTCGGCGAGGCGTTTTTGGGCGGGCTGCATCTATAATGATTCCAGAAAAGCGAGGGTTTTTGCTGTTATTTTTCAGATTCTTCTTCTAACACACGGCGCGCGAGGGGTAAAGTGATAGCTTGTTTTTTCTCAAGCGCGGCTTCGTCTAAGCGAGCAATGATGCGGTATAGACTGGCGCAATCGCGTGGAATGCGAGGGATAAGGTAGTTTATGACACTGCTATCCACACGAAGCTGGCGGTCACTAAAGCTTTTCGCGAACAGCGCTTGCAGCAAGGCATCATCCGGTGCATTCAAATGGGCATGGGCGAGGCTGCATAGGCGAGAATGGATATCTGCCGGATTCACCCATAATGTTTTTAATTCTATGCGGCTGGTGAGCAGCACCGCCAACTCACGATGCAGCTTGCAATGTTGTAGCAAGTGAAAGAGTGGTTCGGCCTCGGCATCTTCAATGGCTTCTAGCACAAGGCGTTTATGGGAAGCGAAGAGCGTGTCTATATCGGTTGCGTGCAGTTGATCAAGGGAGATGAAAGCAGCGTTATTTTGCTCTGCCCAGATATGGGCGAGGTGGGTTTTGCCGCTGGCCTCAGGGCCAGTGAGTAACAGCCCATCCGATGCAGGGAGCGTATGCCAACTCGTCACCAGATTAGTGGCAAGCTGATTGCTTTCCGTGACGACAAAATCGTGCGTGGCATAACTGGTGGGGAAGGACCAATCAAGCGGGAGCTGGCTCATAAGGGCTATTTAGTCTTTGTAATATTCGCTTTGCAGATAGCGCTCGGTGCCGAAGCGGGCGAGCACCCCTACCGTCGCGGTGATGGGCACGGCGAGTAGGATACCTACTATCCCAAGCAGGGTGGCACCCGCAAGCATGCCGAAGATCATCCATGCGGGATGTAAGCCGACTTTGTCGCCCACCATTTTAGGGGTGAGGAAGTTACCTTCTGCCACTTGGCCAAGAGCGAAGATACCTGCGACGATGGCGATAGACTGCCAGTCATCATATTGCGCAATAGCCATCCCAATCGCGAAGAGGCCGCTGGCAAGTGTGCCGATGAAAGGAATAATGATGGCAAAGCCGCCCACGATACCAATGACCAGAGCGTAATCCAGCCCTGCAATGCTGAGCGCAATCATGTAAAAGGCGGCGAGAATAATCCCGACATTAACGGTGCCGCGCACAAAAGCCGCTAAGACATCATGAATTTTTTGGCATTGCTCGCGGATAGTGTCCGCATATTTGCGAGGAAGTAACCCGTCGATATGGGCAATCATACGGTCCCAATCACGCAAGAGATAGAAGGTGACCACGGGAGTAATGAGCAGAAGTGAGAGGAAGTTCAGCACTGCGGTAGTGGATTGCAACACGGCTGTCGCGGTTTTGCCGGATGCCCCAAGCAATCCTTCAGCGACGCTTTTCTTGAATTTACTGGTGCCCTCTTCTGCCGATACTTGCTGAATCACCATGACCCCTTCTTCTTTCGCTTGTGTCGCGCCGAGGAAGTAATCGAGCTGATTGCTGAGGACCTCTAATTGTGGCCCTGCCCATTTTTGAATGGCGTCAACAATCTTGGGGAGTTCGCGTATCAAGTCGATGGCTTGATTGGTGAGCGCGGGAATGAGCCATACGAGGCCCAACACAAAGATAGTGAAGAATATAGAGCAAATGAGCAAGGTAGCCGAGGTGCGTGAGAAGCCTTTTGCTTCGAGCTTATCGGCTGCGGGGTCGAGCACATAGGCGATCAGCATGCCTACGATAAACGGTAACAGAATGGGCTGTACGGCATAAAGCGTAATGCCGAAAAAGAGCAGCACGAGTGCCCAGAAGACGAGGGTGCGGTTCAGCATTATTCTAGCCCCACGGCGATATGGTCTGCCTGCTCGGCCACCACCAGCCCGTTGGCGCGCATGGCACGGACGAGCGTATCTTTATTGCCCTTATAATAGAGCGTTGCCGTGGCGGATTGGATAGAGATTCCACCAATCTCGAGGTTCACACTCATAGGCAAATTCTTGAGCATTTCTTGAATGGCAGCCCATTGCGAGATGCGGCGGAACTGGGCCTGCACGACGACATGCTCGGCCGTGGCGATATCGCGCTCTAGCACACTCTCAAATTTCTGGGCCGCGAGCTTCATTTGGTCAGCCACCACACGCGCGGCTTTGACCATCAGGGTCTCCGGCGTGTCTTGTTTGCTTTCGGCAGAGAAATACAAATCGCGAATACGGTCCGTGCCTGGGCCCATGCGTCGGATAGTAATCAGCACGCCAAGCGGGTCTTGCTCCAGCTCATAGCTGGCGAGAATAACCGCAACTTCTTGCGCGCCATATTTATCGGCGAGTGGCTTGAGGCTTGAGAAATCGCGGGTGAGGATATTGGTGTTATCGACAAAAGACGTGTCATCCAAATCACCGAAGGGAAGCACCAGCTTGCCGTCACCGCGTTCTAGCGCAGCGGTATTCCAAAGGCTGCGCCAGATATTAGCATCTTGCCAGAGCAATACGTCGCCGTTGCCTTTATCCAGCACGGGCAGAATAAGCATCGCGTTCATATCAATCGGTGTCATGTCTTCGCCGCGGATGAGGCGTTGCATTTGCACATCGGATAAGGTGACGTTGAATTGCGCCTGGTAGCGATTGTCTGGCAGCAGGCGCTCTTGCACAATCTCATAGCCACGGATTTGCTGTTCGATTTGTTCTTCGCTCAGCTCATAGACGATTTTATCTGCCTGCAGCGGGTCGAGGCGGTGCAGCAGCAGATAAAAGGCGCGCTTCTTGGCGTAATCAATTGCCTTATTACGCGCGTCCTCGGGGCTGTCGCCAATCAGATCCGCAATCACCTCAATGGTGTGCGTGGCTGCCTGAGAAGGCACAGGTAGCAAAATACATGCTACCAGTATCAGCAGAATAATACGCTTAGCGTTGCAAATCATAGCACTCTCGTTTACATCATTAGCCATTAACACAATACGCGTACCATGACAAATCACAAGCAAGAAGCCCTCTCTTATGCCGATTCTGGCGTAGATATTTCTGCGGGTAACGCCCTCGTTGAGGCGATTAAACCAGCAGTCCGTGCAACCAAACGTAGAGGGGTGATGGGATCCATCGGTGGATTCGGCGGCCTGTTCGACCTCAAAGAGGCGGGCTATAAGGACCCTGTGCTCGTCGCGGCGACGGACGGCGTGGGCACTAAGCTGATTCTGGCGCAGAAGGCCAAACGCTATAATGGCGTGGGGATTGATCTCGTGGCGATGTGCGTGAATGATTTGGTGGTGCAAGGTGCAGAGCCATTGTTCTTCCTGGATTATTATGCGTGCGGCCAGTTGGAGCATGAAGAGGCGGTGGCCGTCATTAACTCGATTGCGGAAGGCTGTAAACAAGCCAAATGCGCACTGATTGGCGGTGAAACGGCAGAGATGCCAGGGGCGTATCCAGAGGGTGAATATGATTTGGCGGGTTTCTGTGTGGGCGCCGCTGAGCGTAAACAGCTTTACCCGCAAATTGACAAAATCAATACCGGTGATGTGGTGATTGGCCTCGCTTCGAGCGGCGTCCATTCCAATGGTTATTCACTGGTCCGAGCGATTTTGAAGCGTGAGGGCATCTCGATGGATCAGCCTGCGCCGTTCAACCGCACACAAACCGTCGCGGATGTGCTGCTGGAGCCTACCAAGATTTATGTAAGCTCGTGCCTCGAAGCGATAAAAACCGGCCATGTGCCTGCGCTGGCGCATATCACCGGTGGCGGGTTGTTAGAGAATATCCCGCGCGTATTGCCAGATGATTATGGGGTGGAGTTGGATTTAAGCGCCTTCCCGCTGCCGCCTTTGTTCCAATGGTTGAAAGGGGCGGGCAATGTCAGCCAAGATGAGATGCTGCGCACCTTCAATTGCGGGATCGGCATGGTGCTGATTGTCAAAGAAGGCAAAGAAAAAGCCGTGCTTGAAGGGCTGAAGAAAGCCGGCGAAGACGCCTTTGTGATTGGTAATGTGCTGCGCCGTGGCAACAGCCCTGCCGTGCATATCACGGGTAGCTGGAGCTAAGCATGGCAACCGCCAAAACGCGCGTTGCAGTTCTCATTTCGGGAAGTGGTTCCAATTTGCAGGCACTTATCGACGCCGCCGCCTCCGATGATTTCCCAGCAGAGATATTCCTTGTATTAGGAAATAAATCAGATGCTTATGGTCTGAAGCGCGCTGAAAATGCAGGCATCGCTACGGAGGTCATAAGCCATAAAGACTTCTCAGATCGTGAAGCATTTGATGACGCCATGCACGAGATTCTGCTGGCCTATGACATTGAGATGGTTTGTTTGGCCGGATTCATGCGGATTTTGTCCGATGGTTTTACCCGCAAATGGGAAGGCAAGATGCTGAATATCCACCCCTCTCTCTTGCCCAAATATAAAGGGTTGCATACCCATCGCCGTGCGTTAGAGGCAGGGGATGAGGAGGCAGGATGCAGCGTTCATTGGGTGACAGCGGAGCTGGATGCAGGGCCAATCCTAGGCCAAGCGTGCGTGCCTATTTTGGAAGGTGATACGGAAGAAAGCCTTGCTGCGCGGGTGTTGGAGCAAGAGCATCGGCTTTACCCGGAATGTTTGCGCCAAGCGATAGTTGGGCAATAAAAAACCCGCTAGCCTGAGGCGTAGCGGGTCTCTTATTCTTTTAGCGGCGATTAGCCTACGATATCGCAACCTGCGAAGAAGTAAGCGATTTCGATCGCTGCGTTCTCTTCGCTGTCCGAACCGTGTACGCTGTTGCGCTCGATGCCTTCAGCAAACATCTTACGGATAGTGCCTTCGTCTGCTTTTGCAGGGTCAGTTGCGCCCATCAGTTCGCGGTTTTTCGCTACTGCATCTTCGCCTTCGAGTACTTGAAGTACCACTGGGCCAGACACCATGAATTCAACGAGCTCTTCGTAGAAAGGACGCTCTTTATGTACTGCGTAGAATTCGCGAGCTTGCAGGCGGCTCATGCGAACGCGCTTTTGCGCCACGATGCGCAGGCCGTTCTCTTCGAATACGGCGTTGATTTTGCCTGTCAGATTGCGCTCAGTCGCATCAGGCTTGATGATAGAAAAGGTACGTTGCGTAGCCATGGTTAAACTCCTTATAGTTTTCGGTAGTTGTTTTCTGCGCGCTCTTATAGCAGGAGCACACAGGGAGGCAAGCAAAGGATTGCAAAGCAGGCGGATCTCTTCTATTCTCCTGTGCAGCAAACAGAAAAAATAAAGTAAAACAGTATGCTGGCAAGCTACTCCCGAAAGACAAAATGGCTGTATCTCGTGGCGCTTTGTGCTGTGGTGAGTGGCTGTACCGACTTTGCATTACGCGAATTGCGTCAGGTTGAGCCGGTGGATTCCCCTTTTCATCAGACCTTAGCAGGGCTGTATCTGGACTTTTCGGAGAATGAAGCCGACCAGTATGACTGGGATTCGTCCGAGCATTTTGCCCAAAAAGGGCTCATGGTTGCGTATGGCAATAATGTCGAGCTGGAAAACCCCGATGATTGGGATCTCTCACCGCGTGATATAGGCGAAGCACGTGAAGTGCGTGAGACGGTGAATGGCTATTTCACGCCGGAATATTACAGCAGCGAGCCGCGCAAGCTGGCGCAATTGCATTTCTATTACGATTGCTGGGTAGAGCAGCTTTCGGAGAGCTGGCAGAGTACGGATATCGAGCTTTGCAAAGAGCAAATGGTGGGGACGATGGAGTCGCTAAACACAATTCAGCGTCAGTCCATTTGGGAATCCACGCAGGAAAATAGCGAAGAAGAAGTGCTCGCACCGGTCATCACTTCAAATTCGTATTTGCTGTTCTTCCCGTGGGACGAAGCGAAGATTGAGGCAGGCCAAGCGCGTTTGGAGCTTGCGGTGCTGCTGAATGATTTGGAGAAAAACCCGAATACAGAAATCATCATCAACGGCCATGCCGACCGTTCGGGCAGCGATGAATATAATATGGATCTCTCCCAGCGCCGTGCGATGTTCGTGCGCAACCAACTCATCAAAGCAGGTGTGCCGGAATCGCGGATTCAATATTTTGCTTTTGGCGAATCGGACTTGCGTGTGCCCACGGCGGATGGGGTGCGTGAATCGGCAAACCGCCGCGCGGAAATCTTCATTGAGTAATGGATAGCGTTCTACTGCAAGATAGGGTGATAACCGCCATGCTGGCATTGCTAGCGAATATGGCGTTTCTCGGCTGGCCGATTCTGCTGCAATTGTTGGGCATTGACGCGTTGCTCAATTGGCTCAAACGCAAGATGGGCGTGATTGAGCGCAAATTTAACCGCCCTAATCGTAATGCCTCCACCCGCGCGGTGCGGGGATTTCTTTATGTGTTTTTCTGGCTGGGCTTGCTCTATGGGCTGAGCGTACTCTACGCGATGGCGACAGAGAGTTTCTCCGCCAAGAGCCATTTCTATTTAGAGTTTCTGCTGCTCGCATGGCTGCTCCCCGTCGCACATATTTGGGTGCGTACCTACGGCGTGTATCATGCCGTGGTAAAAGGAAACCATGGCCGCGCAAGCGAGTTAGCGCGCCATTTTTGGCGCCGCAGTGGCATGCCGCAGGACGAGCATGGTTTGCTGCGCGAGGCGATTGAATATCTCGCGATTGGCTCTAGCCGTATGGTGGTAGCGCCCCTACTGGGTTATCTCGTGGGCGGCCTGTTCGGCATGATTACCGTGCATATGATTGCATTGATGGATGAGCATGTGGGCTACCGTTCCAAGCAATATGGTGCGTTCGGCGTCTGGACTGCGCGTTTGCACACGCTGGTGCAGTTTATTCCGGCACGTTTGACCGGATTGCTTTTGTTTCTCTCCAGCTTTTTTGTGCCGCAAGCGAACCCGTATCGCGCACTTGCGTGCTTGGCGCGTGAGCGCGGGAACGTAAAATCCATCAATAATGGTTGGCCGCTTGCCGTTTATGCAGGTGCATTGTTTGTGAGCGTGGGCGGGCCGCGTCCTATCGTGGATACCATCGTGCATGACCGCTGGGTAGGGCCGGGTAGTGCGAAGGTGAAACCGGCTGCCGTGCGTCGCGGGTTATACATGTTTGGCCTGTCGGTTTTTCTGCTGCTACTGTGCCTTTTGGGCGGCTATTTTCTGCTTGGTGATTTAAGCGGCCTTTAAGCCGCAATGCAGCATCAGTTTGCGCTAGAAGCGCGCAGAGTTTTATCTTATAATCTTCGCGCAATGGTCATTAAACGCTTACGAAAGAAACGCTCTAACCGCCCCGCTTCGGATGTGCTTTCCGATGCGATGTCGGGCTATTCCAGCGATTATGTGACGATTGGCGAGCTGATGTATGCGCTGCATGAGCGCGGCTTTGGCCTTTTGATGGTGATTTTTGTACTTCCCAATAGTGTGCCGATTCCACTCCCGCCAGGTGTGACGAGCTTGTTTGCGGTGCCGATGGTGTTTATCGCCGCGCAGATGATTATGGGGCGTGATTCCGCATGGCTGCCGACATGGATTGAAAACCGAAAAATGAAGCGCCTAACCGTTGCACGTGTGATTCAAACCGCGGCGCCGAGGCTCAAGCGTATCGAGAAGCTGATGCGGCCGCGTTGGACTTTCGCCGCGACCGAAACGGGTGAGAAAATCATTGGCGTTTTCTGTATGATTTTTGCGATCAGCATCGCCATTCCGCTGCCATGGACGAACTTTATTCCCGGCCTTGGCACGCTCATCATGTCGCTGGGTTTGTTGAGTAAGGATGGGGTGACCGTGTTTATCGGCTGTTTGATAGGGATTGCCGGGGTTGTGCTCACGACGCTCATTTTGCTGTTTGGCGCGCATATAATCCACGCCATTTTCTAGATAATAGAACAACTTAACTATTATATCGTCATAGAATCTTCACATTCTTCTGCCTACGAATCTGTATAATAGAAGCGTGGTAATATAACACCGCAAGGCAAAGCATGGACGATTATGTAAACACAGATAATCTAAAGCCGATTCCGAAAAAGGAACGTTATGTTCGCTCGCGCGACGATAATAATCCTTTGCATACGACCCCTAAATATGTTCCTGGCGCTACGCCTACCGATGTACGTATTGGCCTTACGTTACTCCCTGCACGTTATTTGTTGCGTGGCTTGTTCCACACAATGACCGATGCAAGTCTGCCGGAGACGGTTAAGGAAAGCATTACCCACCATTTCACGAAGCCGTTTTCTGAGAGGGCGGTGCAGAAAATCGATACACTGCTCAACAGCAGTACATATGCGGAAGACATTGCCCGTATTCGTAACTTGCCTAAAGACGAAATGGTTCGCGGACTGCGTAAAACCGAGTCTGGGCGAGAACTTTACAGCAGCATCAAGGGGCATATGCAAAAAGTTGGTGCGGCTCGTAACACGAACAACTTGATTGAGTATGCATTAGTGCATGGCAATGACGGCAAGAAACCATCGGTTACTAACCAATCACGTCGCGGTATTTTACAAAGCGTCGATACGATGGGTTTCAATTATGGCTATGATTTGAGCTTGGGCGCAGCGAGTGTCTATATGTCTTACATGGTGAGCGAGCGCGCGCGGGAAGATATGATGCGCCTCTACAGTGAAGTGGTATCCTATGAGACGGGTAAGCCGCTTGAGAGTATCACCTTTGACGATATTAAGCATAGCTCGAATCGTATTATTCAAAGCACCAACCGGAATTATCAAAATAAATTGAAGCAGCGCTTTGGGACAGATTTGCTCTTTTTCCTGCGTATTCCATTTCGTTGGATGTCAGCCAGTGACCTCGCGATTGGTGCGAAAGGCCTTATGTGGTTTAACGATGTATGGGGCCGCAAGCCGACGATGTTGGAGAGTCTCAACTATTTCGTGAACGACAAATTGAACCCTGAGTTTGGTATCAGCGACCCTATTGTTATGGGAGATTTGATCAATTTCTATCAACAATATATGACGAAATTCTCGCCGGAGAAGGCATTCCGCACGCTCATTGCGAATGACCCGACGGATGCAAGTATTTGGGCAAAGAGTGAACCTATTTTTGCACGCATGACCGAGTTGATGAATTTGACTTACAACTATAAACATGTGACCGAGCTGGACGATGAAACGGGCCGCCCTGTTGCCAGCGCTAACTTTACCTTGCCGAAATTTGTGTATTTACTCGGCCATGACCTTATCAGCCCGAAGGACCCCGCTTGCACGCTTATGTTTGTGGAGATTGCCAATTTGCACGGTATGGACTCGGTAAAAGAAGCGGAGAAAATGTATTACGCCGGAAGTGATTTGAAGGAAATTATCGCCGAATATCCTGTGTCACTGGATGCGTTAGATAACAAACCGTCCAAGGAAAATCTAGCGGAGAGCAGTAAAGCAGTATCGGTTGGTATGGGCGGAAATCTCAATGATACAGCATTAAACAAAACAGATACGTTGCCTCACAAGGAAGTGACAACACATGAATCACATCATGAAAAATTAACCGTACGCGAGACGGCACTAGGCCACGCCTAACTACAATACTTCGTCGTAGGCCGCTTGCATTAAGCTAAGCGTGTAAGGGTGCTGCGGGTTTTCATAGAGCGTTTCGCTTTCTCCTTCTTCTACGACTTCCCCATTCTTTAACACCATCAAGCGGTGGCTCATCGCGCGCACGACGCGCAAGTCATGGCTGATGAAAATATAGGAGATGCCGTAGCTCTCTTGGAAGCTGCGTAGCAGCTCGATGATTTGTGCTTGCAGGGTGAGGTCGAGTGCGCTGGTGGGCTCATCGAGAATCACCAGCTTGGGCTGCAGAATCATGGTGCGCGCAATGGCGATGCGCTGGCGCTGCCCACCGCTAAATTCATGTGGGTAGCGATGGAGCATTTCCGGCTCTAAACCGACTTTCTCTAGCATATCAAGAATGCGCATTTCGCGTGCGGCTTTATCCAATTCTGGCGTGTGGATGTGTAAGCCCTCACCGATAATATCACCGACGGTCATGCGCGGATTGAGGCTGCCAAACGGGTCTTGGAAGACATATTGAATGTCACCACGCAGGGCACGCATCGCGCGGGAAGATAGGGTGGTTATATCGCGTCCTAAAAACACTACAGGGCCTTGGACGGGAATCATCCGCAACAGGCTAAGCGCCAAGCTGGTTTTTCCCGAGCCGCTCTCGCCGACCACGCCGAGTGTCTCGCCTTGTTTGAGGGAGAGGCTCACCGATTGCAGCGCATGTTTCTCGCGTGATTTGGGGCGATACCAGCGCGGTGGTTTGCCGTAGGTGAGTTTGAGTGGGCCCGCTTCTAGCACGGCTTCCGCTTCGTCCTTCACCGCTCTTGGCGCGCCGGAGGCCTCTGCACCGAGCAGGCTTTGCGTGTAATAATGTTGCGGGTTGGCGAAGAGGCTTTTGGTGTCGTTCTCTTCGACAATTTCGCCGTGGCGCATCACCGCCACGCGGTCGGAGATTTTGCGCACGAGCGGCAAATCATGCGTGATGAACAGCATCGCCAGCCCATGCTCTTTTTGCAGCTTTTTGAGGAGTTGTAGAATGTGGCGTTGCAGACTCACGTCTAGCGCCGTCGTGGGTTCGTCCGCGATGAGCAGCTTGGGGTTGTTTGCCATCGCCATGGCAATCATCACGCGCTGACGCTCGCCGCCGGAGAGCTGGTGCGGATAAGCATCGAGGCGGTTTTGCATATGGCTGAGCCCTACCATTTCGAGCAGTTCGTGAATGCGCTCCAGCGTTGCGACTTTGCTCAGCTTCTGGTGAATGGAGAGCGGTTCGGCGATTTGTTTGCCGATATTGTGCAGCGGGTTGAGCGCGGTCATCGGCTCTTGGAATATCATGCCGATATCATTGCCGCGAATGGCGCGCAATTGTTTGTCAGTGGCGGTATGGAGCGGTGACTCGTTGAAATATACTTCACCAGAAATCTGCGCGTTGCCGCTCTCAATGAGCTTGAGGATGCTGAGTGCCGTCACCGATTTGCCCGAGCCGCTCTCCCCCACAAGGCTCAATGTTTCGCCCGCGTGCAGGGATAAGTTCACGCCTTTGACCACCTGATTCTTGCCGAAGGCGATGCGCATATCTTTGAGTTGTAGCAACTTGCTCATAGCGCCTCCGCTTTGAGGGTTTTGCGCGGGTTGAAGGCGTCACGTGCAGCCTCTCCGATAAAGATGAGTAAGCTCAGCAGCAAAGCGAGTACGAAGAAGGCGGTGAGGCCAAGCCACGGCGATTGCGGGTTGTTCTTGCCCTGTGCGAGCAACTCACCGAGGGAAGGCGAGCCGGGAGGCAAGCCGAAGCCTAAGAAGTCGAGTGAGGTGAGTGTGGTAATCGCGCCGGTGACAATGAACGGCATGAAGGTGAAGACGGAGACCATGGCGTTGGGTAGCACATGCCGCCAAATAATCGTCAGCTCGCCAACGCCAAGCAGCTTTGCGGCGCGCACATAGTCAAAATTGCGCGCGCGAAGGAACTCGGCGCGCACCACATCCACCAACGCCATCCAAGAGAAGAGCAGCATTAGGCCGAGCAGCCACCAGAAGTTTGGCTCGATGATGCTGGCGAGAATGATGAGCAAAAACAGCACGGGCATACCCTGCCAAATCTCGATGAAACGCTGCAATATAAGATCGGTTTTTCCACCGAAATAGCCTTGTATCGCGCCGAGGGCGATGCCGATGATGCTGGAGAAAAGCGTGAGGGTGAGCGCGAAGAGCAGTGAGATGCGGAAGCCATAAATGACGCGCGCGAGCACGTCCCGCCCTTGGTCGTCGGTGCCGAGTAGATTGGTCCAATCCGGCGCGCTGGGGGCGCGTTGCAGATTGTAATTGATGGTTTGGAAATCATAGGCGAGGAGTGGCTCAATCATCCAACCGTTTGCTTTAATCTCTTCGCGCACCCATGGGTCAGTGTAATCGGCCTCGCTCTCCAGCGTGCCGCCGAACGTGTCCTTCTCGATATAGGTGCTCACAATCGGGAAGAGCAGTTCGCCCTTATAGGAAACCAAAAGCGGTTTATCGTTCGCGATGCCTTCGGCCACGAGACTGATGCCAAACAGGATGCAGAAAATCCAGAGCGACCAATAGCCACGGCGGTTGGCTTTGAAGAGCGCCCAGCGTCGCTGTGTGAGAGGAGAGAGAGCCATCAGAGTCTCCTCTCGAAATCGATGCGCGGGTCTACCCATACATAGGTGAGGTCGCCGATGAGTTTGAAGATGAGCCCGAGCAGCGTGAATAAAAAGAGCGTGCCGAAGATGACGGGGTAATCACGCGAGAGTGCCGCTTCGAAGCCGAGCAAGCCAAGCCCATCAAGGGAGAAAATCACTTCAATAAGCAGAGACGAAGTGAAGAGAATGCTCAGCAATGCGCTTGGAATCCCTGCGATGATAATCAGCATCGCGTTGCGGAAGACATGGCTGTATAGCACCTTCTGCTCACCCAAACCTTTGGCGCGGGCGGTGAGGGTATATTGCTTGCTGATTTCCTCAATGAAGCTGTTTTTGGTTAGCATGGTGAGGGACGCAAAGCCGCCAATGACCATGGCAGAGATGGGTAGCACCATATGCCAGAGATAGTCGAGGATGCGTGCGGGCCAGCTCATCGACTCCCAATTATCGGAGACGAGCCCTTGCAGCGGGAACCATTGCACATAGCTGCCACCCGCAAACAGGATGATGAGCAGAATGGCGAAGAGGAAACTCGGAATGGCTTGGCCGAGTACGATGACGGCGCTGGTCCATGCATCAAAGCGCGTGCCGTCATGCAGTGCCTTGCGGATGCCGAGCGGGATGGAGATGAGATAGACGAGCAGGGTCGTCCAGATGCCGAGCGAGATGGAGACGGGCATCTTCTCTAAAATCAAATCCACGACTGGTTCATCGCGGAAGAAGCTGGTGCCAAAATCGAGGCGTATATAGTCGCCCAGCATTTTGAGGAAGCGCTCGTGCGGGGGTTTATCAAAGCCGTACATCTTTTCGATATCGGCGATGAGTTCGGGGTCTAGCCCGCGCGAGCCGCGATAGGCTTGCGGGTTGGTGCTGCCTGCGGTGCTGGAGGCATTTCCCATATCGCCCGCGGGGCCGGAGACGCGGCCAGAAGCTTGCGATTGCGCTTGGCCCGCAGGGTCGGTGAGTTTAATCACAAGCTGCTCGACAGGGCCACCCGGCGCAGCCTGCACGATGATGAAATTGAGCAACATGATGCCGAGCAAGGTAGGCACGATGAGCGCCAAACGGCGGAGGATATAAAGCATCATGGCGCGGCCTCCTCGTGTGTTACTGGCTCTAGCGATTTATCCCACCAGCTATCGAGCGAGATATCGTAATCGGGGGTGATGTCGGGTTTGCCAAACTTGTCCCAATAGGCCACGCGCCACGCACCCAAATACCAATGCGGAATGACGACATGGTTCCACAGCAGCACCCTATCGAGCGCGTGCGCGGCGGTGGTGAGTTGCTCCAAATCTTTCGCGGAGGTGAGTTTATCCAGCACCGCATCAACGGCCGGGTTTTTGAGGCCGCTATAATTGTTGCCGCCTTGCACGTCTGCTTGTGCGCTGTGCCAGAAGCCTTTTTGCTCATTGCCGGGGAAGTGGATGCCGAGATTCCACCAGATGGAAATCACGTCAAAGTCGCGGCTATCAATGCGCTTTTGGTATTGTGAATCGTCCACGTAGCGGAAGCTGGATGCGATGCCGAGACGCTTGAGGTTCTTCTGCATCATGCCGATGACGCGCTCAAAGGTGCGCTGGCGCATCATAAATTCGATGGTGAGGGGCTCGCCGGTTTTGGCGTTCACACGCACGCCATCGCGCATCACCCAGCCTGCATCATTGAGCAGCTCTTGCGCGCGGATGAGCATCTCGCGGGTATGGCCGCTGCCATCGGTGACAGGGATGCGGAAGGGCTCGGTAAAGAGGCGCGGCGGGAGGGAATCTTTATACGACTCTAGCAGCTTGAGTTCACTTTCGCTGGGCAGGCCGGTTGCCATCATATCGGTGTTCTGAAAGAAGCTTTGGCTGCGATTATAGGCCCCATAAAACAACACGCGGTTCATCCATTCGAAATCCATGGTGAGGCCAATCGCCTCGCGCACGCGGGCATCGGAGAATTTATCCAATCGGGTGTTGAACAGAAACGCCTGCATGCCGCTGGGAATCTTGTTCGGGATTTTGACTTTAATCAGCTCACCACTTGCCACGGCGGGAATATCGTAGGCCGTGGCCCAATTGCGGGCGATGAACTCTTCACGAAAATCGTAGCGGCCAGACTTGATGCCTTCGAGCGATACGGTTTCATCGCGAAATACATCGTAACGAATCACATCGAAATTATTTTTACCGATATAGACAGGCAGATCCTTGCCCCAGAAATCTTGCACGCGCTCGTAGGTGATAGAGCGGCCTTGATCGACCTCGGCAACTTTAT
Organism: uncultured Azospirillaceae bacterium; assembly: GCA_964342335.1. Lineage (GTDB taxonomy): Bacteria > Pseudomonadota > Alphaproteobacteria > Rickettsiales > UBA3002 > CAYFFN01. The sequence goes on along the minus strand of CAYFFN010000001.1, from coordinate 31,686 downwards.
AGGGCCCGCTACCGAGGGGTGGCTCTAATGTGGTTTTTCCGAAGTCATGCGTGTCGTAATAATGCTTGGGCAAGACATACAAGCCAGAGAGTAAGAGCGGCAATTCACGGTTTTCGGTGTTGCTGATGGTGAAGCGCACCTCACGTGGCGATAGCGCTTCGGCCTTTTCGACATCGTGATAGAGAATGCGGTATTGCGGGTGGCCTTTCTCTTTCAAAGTTTCGAACGTGAAGACCACATCCTCAGCGGTAATGGGTTCGCCATCGTGCCAGCGCGCTTTGGGGTTTAGACGGAAGCGAATTTCTTTGCCGCCGCTACGAATATCGATGGTTTGCGCAATGGCGCTATAGACGCTTTGCGGCTCATCGGCGGAAGAGGCCATGAGCGGTTGGTAGATGAGGCTGATGCCCGGTGCCGTCACGCCTTTGATGATGAAGCCGTTGAGCGAATCAAACGCGACAGGATGGCTGAGTCGCAGCGTGCCGCCTTTGGGGGCATCGGGGTTCACATAGTCAAAATGCGTGAAACCTTTAGCGTATTTGGGCGTGCCAAATAGACTATAGGCGGCTTGCGGCGCTGCCATTACTGACGGCGCGTTAACGCTCAGTAATAAGCAAACAAGCGGCGCGATTATGCGTCGTTGGATTGCCACGGAGATGCTGGGGCTTTGCCCGATTTGATGCTATCAAACACGGTGAGCGCTTGGGCAACCATGCTACCTGCATCACCCGCATTGGCGGGCAGCAGCACCGTAGTAGATTGCTGCGCCAGCTTGGAGAAGGCGGCCACATATTGCTCCGCGATTTTGAGCGCCACGGCTTTTTCGCCGCCTGTCTTTTCAATCGCGGCAGCGACAATTTCAATCCCTTCGGAGGTGGCTTTTGCTACTTCACGGATCGCTTCGGCTTCCCCTTTTGCGCGGTTGATTTGGTCGGTCATTGCCGCTTCGGATTCTAAGACAATCTCTTGCTTATCCCCTTCGGCGATGTTGATTTTAGACTGACGTACGCCTTCGGAATCCAGAATCTCTGCGCGTTTTTTGCGCTCAGCCGCCACCTGCATTTCCATCGCTTTTAGCACGGTAGCGGGCGGGGTGATGTTCTTGATTTCGTAGCGCATGCATTGGATGCCCCAGGTTTGCGCGGCATCGTTAATGGCGTTGACGATATTGGCGTTGAGCTGTTCGCGCTCTTCAAAACATTCATCCAGCGCGAGTTTACCAATCTCTGAACGCATAGTGGTTTGCGCCAGTTGGGTTACGGCATAGACGGGATCAGACACGCCGTAAGAGGCTTCTTTCGCATCAATGACGCGCACGTAAATCAAACCATCCAGCACGAGGGTTACGTTATCGCGGGTGATAGCGGTTTGTTCTTGCACGTCAAAGGCGAATTCTTTGAGGGAATGCTTGTAGGCCACGCGCTCGATGAAGGGTATGAGGATATTGAGGCCGGGCTCCAACACGCGGTCAAAACGACCGAGCTTTTCGATAACCCACGCGCTTTGTTGCGGAACGATTTTGACGCCTTTGAAAATAATCAGTGCGACAAAAACACCAACAACGAGAAATAAAGCAGAACCAAACATATACACCTCCCTGTGTAATTACAGGGTTGAAGCTAGCAAAAGCCTAGCACGGCGCAACGATTAAGCAGGTTCCTTTCACAGCTAGAATCTGCACGATAGTGCCTTCTTCGACTGTGTCTATGGCGGCATCGGCAGAAAGCTCAGCACTCATGATAGTGCCAGACCATTTGGCCTTGCCGCGCTTGCCTTTATGCAAGCCGCCTTCGAGCACGGTGGCTTCGCTGCCTACCATATTGTTGAATTCGCCATCTGCCTTGGGGTTGGTGCGCCAGCGTTGCATTTGCTTCCAGAGTAGCCCCGCAGTCACTGCGGTGAGCACGAGGAAGCTACCAAATTGCAGGATATAATCATCGCCCGCAATCGCACCATATTCGACCAGCAATCCAGTGATAAGGGCAGCGATGCCCGCAAAGAAGAGTCCGATACCTGGGAGGCCAAATGCCTCCAATGCGAGAAAAACTGCCGCAAAAATAAGCCAAAGATAGGAGGGTGCGAGCCCTTCCATTACTTAATCGACTTCAGGTAAGCGATAACGTCCGCACGGTCTTGGTCTTTGCTGATACCCGCATAGGCCATGATAGTACCCGGCATCCACTTTTTCGGCTTGTAGAGGAACTGGTTGAGGGTTTCCTCGTTCCAGCTTCCGCCTTTTTCTGCCATGGCAGAAGAATATTTAAAGTCACCCAGTGCGCCTTTGCCACGGCCAAATGCGCCATGCAGGTTCGGGCCGATTTTGTTGCCTGCACCTGTTTCATAGGTGTGGCACGTTGCGCAGCGCTTCATGAAGAAGGCTTCACCAGCGGCAGCATCGGCTGCGGCTAGCATTTCGGTGATATCAGGAGCGCCTTGAGGCTTCTCTTCACCGCCAGCATGGTCGCTTGCTTCGGCTACTTCAATCTCATAGCCGCGCACGACCTTCTCATCATCATGATGTCCTACCTCGGCTACCGCATCCGTCACGTAGAGAATGTCGGTTACTTTGCTGGTGGTCATACCAATCACGCCTGCGAGCAGTACGGCTGCGGCAATCTTATTCATTTCCAAGTCAGACATGTGAGTAACTCCCTCATAATAGAAACCTTGTTGCGTCGGAATCTAATAAGATTAGGCTGCATCTGCAACTGACTTTTGCCAAATAGAGGAAAAATGAAGCCGATTATTATAATCCCTGCCCGAATGGCATCAACCCGCCTGCCCGGAAAGCCTTTGGCGGAAATCGCGGGTGAACCAATGATTGCGCAGGTTTATCGCCGCGCAAAAGAGTCGAAATTGGGCGAAGTGGTGGTCGCGTGTGATGACCCCGCCATTGCATGGGAAATTGAGAAAATCGGTGGAAAAGCAGTGCTGACTGACCCCGATTTGCCCAGCGGGTCGGACAGAATATGGGAAGCGCTGCAAGAATATGACCCCGAAGAGCAATATGATGTCATTATTAACCTGCAGGGCGATTTGCCGACCTTGAATCCGGATTTGCTGCAACGTTTGATCCCTCCTTTCGAAAATGAGGAGGTGGATATTGTCACGCTTGCCGCGGAGATTCGGGATGAAGAAGAGCGCAGCAACCCATCGGTGGTCAAGCCGGTGATTGCGTTTGATACGACCTCGCAAGGCCGCGCATTGTACTTCACCCGCGCCACTGCGCCGCATGGCGAGGGCGCGCTTTACCATCATATCGGTGTGTATGCGTATCGTCGCAATGTATTGGAGGCGTTTGTGGGCATGGAGCCAAGTCCACTGGAGAAGCGCGAAAAGCTTGAGCAGCTTCGCGCACTTGAAAATGGGATGCATATTGAGGTATGCATTGTCGACACCGTGCCGTTGGGCGTGGATACGCCGAACGATTTAGAGAAAGCAAGGAGCCATTTCGCATGAAGCTAGAAGAGAAAAACTCGTATGATGTTGTTGCCATTGGTAACGCCATTTTGGATGTAATCGCCGAATGCGATGATGCGTTTATCGCGCAGCACGGCATGGTGAAAGGCGATATGGCGCTCATCAGTGCAGAGAAGGCGCAGGCGCTGTATGACCAGATGGGGCAAGCCGTAGAGGCGTCGGGTGGTTCGGCAGCGAACACGCTTGCAGGCATGGCGCAGCTGGGTTCTAAGACCGCCTTTATCGGTAAGGTGCATGAGGATGCGCTGGGCAAAATTTATCGCCACGATATGCGTGCGGCGGGCGTGCAGTTTGATACCGCCGCCACGACCGAGGGTGCCCCGACGGGTTGTAGCTATATTCTGGTGACGCCGGATGCCGAGCGCACCATGAACACCTATCTCGGTGCGGGTAGCGAGATTTACGAAGAAGATATTGATGAAAAGCTCGTGAGCGATGCTAAGATTGTTTACGGTGAAGGTTATCAGTGGAGTTCGGACAATAATAAAGAGGCGCTGAGCAAAGCCTTCCGCCTTGCCCATGAGAATGGTGGGAAAGTGGCGTTTGCCCTCTCTGCAATGTTCTGCGTGAATGCGCATCGCGAAGAGTTCGTTAAAATGGTTGAAGGCAATACCTTCGATATCGTGTTCGCGAACGAAGAAGAAGCGCAAGCGCTCTATCCAGACCTTAGCATGGATCAGATTATGGATAAGGTGCAAGGCACGTGTGACCTTTTTGTGATTACACGCGGCAAGCAAGGTTCGATTATCCTCACACCGGATGAGCGTATCGAAGTGCCTTCAGTAGAGGGCGTAAAACCGGTTGATTCAACCGGCGCAGGTGATCTCTATGCCGCAGGATTCCTGCATGCATTATGCGATGGGAAGCCGCTTGCGGAATGCGGTGCACTTGGCTCTGCCTGTGCAGCGCATATTATTCAGCAAGTGGGTGCCCGCTCGCGCCATGGTCTGAAAGACCTGCAAAGTGCTGCTTAACTGGTTACGCCCTTATTTAGATAAGAAGATCCTGCTCATCGGGGTGATGGGCTTTTCCAGTGGGGTTCCGCTGCTGTTGATTGGCGGCACGCTTGCAGCGTGGCTTACCGAATCGGGCATTGATAAAAGTACCATCGGGCTCTTCGCGCTGGTGGCGATTCCTTATAGCTTTAACTTTCTATGGGCGCCGTTCATTGACCAGCTCAAGCTGCCCTTTTTCACCAAACGGTTTGGCCGTCGTCGTGGTTGGCTTCTTTTCATTCAGCTCTTATTGGCCGGAGCAATTGCGCTGCAAGCCATGCATGACCCCAGCGAGCAGGCGGGTATTGTCGCGCTGATTGCGCTGGTGATGGCATTCTTATCGGCCAGTCAGGATGTGGTGATTGATGCCTACCGCGCCGATGTGCTGGCGGATAGCCAATATGGCGCAGGGGCGGCGAGTGCGGTCTTTGGTTACCGTGTGGGGATGCTGGTCACGGGTGCGGGGGCGTTGGCGCTCGCGGACCATATTGATTGGCAGTTGGTGTATCTTTGCATGAGTGGGGCGATGCTGGTGGGCATGCTCGCGACATTGCTCGCACCCGAGCCGGATGCGCCACCCAAGGCGATAAGCGAAGAGCCGTTCTTCTCGCGCTGCGTGATAGCGCCGTTTAAAGATTTCATGCAAAGCCATCCTTATTGGCTGTTCATTCTGGCGTTCATTTTCTGCTACCGGTTCTCGGATGGGTTTATCGGTTTTATGATTACCCCCTTTCTGCTCGATATCGGATTTGAGAAGACGACCATCGCCACCATCGCCAAGGCATACGGCTTTGGCGCGACGCTGGTGGGGATGTTTGTCGGCGGTGTGCTGATCGGCCGCTGGCCTATCCTGCGCTGTTTGGCGGTGTTTGGGGTGCTGCAAATCCTCACCAATATCACCTATATTATGCTCGCCTATAGCGGTACGGATATGAAGCTGCTCATGCTCGCCATCGCGATGGATAACGCCTCCGGTGGTATGGTCACGGCGGCGGCGATTGCGTATATGATGAGTCTCTGCAACCCTGCCTTCACCGCTACCCAATATGCATTGCTAAGCTCACTGGCTTCCTTTGCTAGCAAAACCATTGCAGGCGGCGCAGGCTTCGTCGCAGAGAAATACGGTTGGCCTGCTATGTTTGGGCTTAGCGGGTTGATGGGTGTCCCAGCACTTGGGTTGTTATATTATTTGTCCCTGCGTACCTCACAAAAATAAACAAGGACAAGAACCGCGGTCAGGAGACCGCGCCTTTAGTCGCGCGAATGCGCGTTAGGCTCATTGCGTAGGCCAGTAGGCCGGAGCAGGAGCAATTATAAAAACAGGCATGTCCGTCTAAAACACAAACATCGCTTCGATACACTCAGCTCATTTGTGTTAAGACTCCCATGATTAGTTCGCGAAATCGCTTCTCAAGCGATTTGCGCTCCTAATCCCACTTCGCTTCAGGCGGCAAACTCATCAAAATCGCATCAGCATTACCACCTGTCATCAGGCCGAAGCGCGTGCCACGGTCATAGAGCAGGTTATACTCGGCATATTGTCCGCGTTTGCGTAGTTGATGCTCGCGCTGTTCTTGGCTCCAGCTTTCATCCATATGACGGCGGATGATGGTGGGGTAGACTTCCGCAAAGGCCTTGCCGACTTGTTGTGTGAAGTCGAATGCATGCTGCCAATTAACCTGCGCATTGGCGGCAAGCTCCATGCCTGCACGGGTATGCTCTTTGGTTACGCCGCCCTTACCGAATTTACCGTTCTGCACAGGGCTAGTATCGGAGCCTAGGGAGTGCAGGCCAAGATAGTCATAGAAAATGCCGCCTTCGCCACGCGCCGCGCCACGGTGGGGGATGAAGAAATACTCGTCACACCATTTCTCAAAAGCGGAAAATGCCTCTTTTGAGATGCGATCGCAGGCGGGTTTGAAGGCATTATGGAAATCGGCCGTGTCCTCGGGGATGGCATACATCGGGTTCAAGTCACCGCCGCCGCCAAACCACAGGCGGGTGCCGTCTCCCACGGTAATCATGCGGGTGTTGAAATGCGCCGCAGGCACGAGAGGGGATTGCATATGCGCGACGAGCGAGATGCCGCTCGCCCAGAAATTGGGGTTTTTGTCAGCACCAGGGATTTCTTTGCGGAAGGCTTCAGAGAATTCACCATGCACAGTCGAGATATTCACGCCAACTTTCTCGAACACGCGGCCTTTCATGATAGAGACTTCGCCGGAGCCTTGCAGCATATCTTCGGGCGACTTTTCCCATGGCTTTATCTCGAAACGCCCTGCTTTACGGTCATTATACGTACCGGTAAGTGCATCCTCGCACGCTTCAAAGCGGCGACAAATATCGTTGCGTAATTCGCGGAACCAATCGCTGGCCAGATTCTTTTTTGTGTCTAATTCCATTCTAATTGCCTCATAGCTTCGGCGGCGACAATGGCTGCGCTCATCGCCACATTAAAGGATCGCATGCCCTCGCGCATTGGGATAATCAGCCGATTATCGACCATGGCATGAACATGCTCGGGCAGCCCAGCACTCTCTTGTCCCACTAAGAGATAATCGTCTTTGACATATGTCATCTGGTGATGCGGCGCGGAGGCTTTGGTCGTGAGTGCCAGCAATCGGCCCGCATGCTCACTACGATATGTACAAAACGTCTCCCATGAGCTGTGGCGTATCAAAGTGACTTGGTCGATATAATCCATGCCCGAGCGGCGAAGGCGTTTATCATCCAGAGGGAAGCCGCACGGCTCCACCACATGCATTTCCAGCCCGAAACAGGCTGCTAAACGCAGGCAGGCTCCGAGGTTCTGGGCAATATCGGGTTGGTACATCACAAGGCGCATGGATGTGTCATACAGGAAACAGGGACACAATATCCAGCCCCTTTCGGGAAGAGGCGCATTTTTTACTTCACAAGCAGGATAGTAATCGCTTATTACAGGGCTGTGATACTCCAACGGTCTTCCGTTGCAAAAGAGATATGAGAGCAGGATGAGCACAGAAACGAATCAAACCGATAAGCCAGAAAACGCAACGCGCCGCGATTTTATCGTGTTGAGCTCAGCCGGTATGGCTGCAGTGGGCACGGCGGGCGTGATCTGGCCTTTTGTCGATAGTATGAACCCTTCCGCAGATGTATTGGCACTCGCTTCGACTGAAGTGAACCTCGAGCCAGTGGCTGAAGGCCAAGAGATTAAAGTAATGTGGCGTGGTAAGCCGGTGTTTATCCGTCATCGTAGCGCCGCTGACATTGAGAAAGCAAAAGAAGATGACTTGGCTGACCTCATCGACCCGCAAGCCGATGCGGAGCGCGTGAAGGAAGGTAAGCCGGAATGGCTGGTGATGATTGGTGTATGCACACACCTTGGCTGCGTACCTTTGGGTAAAGGAGCAGGTGAGTTTGGCGGCTGGTTCTGCCCTTGTCACGGCTCACACTACGATAAATCAGGCCGTATCCGTAAGGGTCCAGCTCCATTGAACTTGGCGATTCCGCCATACGAATTCATCAGCGATTCACGCATTAAAATCGGATAATTGAGGCAGTTTTATGGCTTTTTCAGCAGGTAAAGAACCAAAACCGGGCATCATTGGTTGGATTGACCACCGTTTGCCGATTTTCACTGTGGTGGATCATGTGGTGGGCTCTAAGCACCCAACGCCACGTAACCTGAACTATTTCTGGAACTTCGGTTCTATCGCGGGCCTGTGCCTTGTGGTGCAAATCCTGACGGGTCTGTTCCTCGCGATGCATTACAACTCTAGCACCATGCACGCCTTTGACTCGGTTGAGCATATCATGCGTGATGTGAACTTTGGCTGGCTGATTCGCTACATGCATGCGGTGGGCGCGTCGATGTTCTTCATCGCCGTATTTATCCATATTTTCCGCGGCCTCTATTATGGCTCCTATAAAGCCCCGCGCGAAGTCTTGTGGTGGCTGGGCGTGATTATTCTGCTGCTGATGATGGCGACTGCCTTCATGGGCTACGTATTGCCTTGGGGCCAGATGAGCTTCTGGGGTGCGACGGTGATTACCAACCTGTTCTCGGCCTTCCCGATTGTGGGTGAGCATATCGTAATATGGCTGTGGGGTGGTTTCTCGGTAGATAACCCAACGCTGAGCCGCTTCTTTGCGCTGCACTTCCTGCTGCCCTTCGTGATTGTAGGTGTGGTGGTGCTGCACATTGTTGCGCTGAATGCCTTTGGTTCGAACAACCCAGCGGGTATTGATGCGAAAACGCCGCAAGATATGATTCCGTTCCACCCATACTATACGGTGAAGGATTTCTTCGGCTTTGGTATCTTCTTGCTGTTATTTGCAGGCTTCCTGTTCTTTGCGCCAAACTATCTTGGCCACGCGGACAACTATATTCCTGCGAATCCGCTAGTAACCCCTGCGCATATTGTGCCTGAATGGTACTTCCTGCCATTCTATGCGATTCTGCGTGCAATTCCAGACAAGCTCGGCGGCGTACTCGCGATGTTCGCAGCGATTCTGGTGCTGTTCGTGATTCCGTGGCTCGATAGCTCGAAAGTGCGCTCTATCAGCTTCCGCCCATTGATGAAGCCTTTCTTCTGGATCTTCGCGGTGAATGCGGTGGCGCTTGGTTACCTCGGTGCGATGCCAGCAGAAGGTATCTACGTGATTCTCTCACGCATCTGTACTGCTTATTACTTCGCATACTTCCTGGTGATTATGCCGCTGGTAGCGAAATACGAAAAACCATTGCCGTTGCCTGAATCGATCAGCGCGTCGGTGTTGAACAAGAAACATTAAGGAACCGATTATGCGTGCATTACTGATTGGACTCGTTGCAAGCGTAACTCTGGCCTCCACTGCGATGGCTGCGAGCGAGGCAGAGCACCCAAAGCAAATGAATTGGCATTTCGATGGGGTGTTTGGCTCTTTTGACCGCAACTCAGTGCAGCGTGGCCTGCAGGTATACCGCGAAGTATGTGCTGCATGTCATGGCCTAGAGCGCGTAGCGTTTCGTACGCTGACCGATGTGGGCTTCTCAGAAGCAGAAGTGGCGTCACTGGCATCTGAATATACCTATGAAGATGGGCCGAATGACGATGGCGATATGTTTGACCGCCCGGGTGCTGCATCTGACAAGTTCCCTTCGCCTTATGCGAATGAAAAGCAAGCACGTGCAATGCAAAACGGTGCATACCCACCTGATTTGAGCCTGATTATCAAGGCACGTCCAGACGGTGCGAATTATGTTTATTCGTTGCTGACAGGCTATAAAGATGCCCCAGCAGATGCACATATTGCTGAAGGCCAATATTACAACCCGTATTTCCCAGGCGGTGGCATTGGTATGTCACCTCCACTTATGTCAGAGCAAGTAGAGTACCAAGACGGTACGGCTGCAAGTGTGGAGCAAATGTCTACGGATGTGGTGAACTTCCTGCAATGGGCGGCGGAGCCAGAGATGGAAGACCGCAAGCGCATGGGTGTGCGTGTGTTCTTCTTCCTCACTGTTATGACGGTGCTGTTCTACCTCGCGAAGAAACGCATCTGGGCACGCCTAGAAGACCACTAAGCCGATGGATGAAACGCTGCTGCAAGCCTTATTGCTCGGCGTTGTCGAAGGGCTGACGGAGTTTATTCCGGTCTCCTCTACGGGGCATCTCATTTTACTTATCGACCTGCTGGGCTTTGTCGGCCCACCGGGCAAGGTGTTTGAGATTATCATCCAGCTTGGCGCTATCCTTGCCGTGTGCCTCGTTTACTTCCAACGTTTGATGGCCGTGTTGCGCAACCCGATGGACCCCGTGCAGCAGCGCTTTGTGCGCAATATCGTGCTGGCCTTTCTGCCCGCCGCCGTGCTGGGTGTATTGCTACACGGCTTTATCAAAGAGGTGCTGTTTGACCCGATAGTGGTTTCAGTCAGCCTTATTGTCGGTGGATGTATCATTCTGTTGATTGAACGTATCAAGCCCGCCTCTACTACCCATGAGGTCGAGGCGATGGGGTGGCGAAAAGCTGTGGCGATTGGTTTCTGCCAATGTATTGCGATGATTCCGGGTGTCTCACGCTCAGGCGCGACGATTATGGGCGCGCTCTTGCTGGGGGTGGACCGTAAGCTCGCGACGGAGTTCTCCTTCTTCCTCGCGATTCCCACCATGCTGGGGGCGGCGACCTATGACAGCTACAAAAACTGGAACAGCCTTTCTGGCGAGGGTTGGGAGTTGATTGCGATTGGCTTCTTCGCGGCCTTTGGTGCTGGGCTTTTGGTCGTGCGTACCGTCGTGCGATTTATTGAGCGCCATGGTTTTGCGCCCTTCGCTTATTACCGCATTGGGCTTGGTAGTCTAATGCTTTTGCTACTGCTTGCGTAGTAGCTTCTTTACATCCGACAGGGACGCTGCTCCCACCATTTGCGCTGCACCCGCATAGATAAGCAGGCTGGCGGCAATGGTAAGCCCCAAGCCGAAAGGCGTGTGCAGGGCAATCGCCTCATTCGCGTAATAAAGTGCGACCGCCAGCAAGCCGCAGGCAATTGCAATACGGATAAAACGGCCCATCAGCGCGGAATCAATCACCAAGCGGCCACGACGCTGCAAGAAGAACCCAAGCAACAAGGTATTTACCCATCCGGCAATGCTGGTCGCCATGGCGAGGCCGGTATGCGCGTAATATTGCATGAGATAGAGATTAAGCGCGAGGTTGAGACCTACGCATAAGGTTGCGATGATAAAGGGCGTGCGCGTGTCTTCGGCGGCGTAAAAACCGGGCGCGAAGAGCTTCACCAAGATGAAAGCGGGGAGTCCGGCCGCGTAAGCCATGAGCGCCGGATACACTTCAGCAGTGTCGCCTGCATCAAACGCGCCATGCTCAAACACCACGGTGATGAGCGCCTCAGGAATCATGAGGATGGCCATGGTCGCCGGCAGGGTGAAGAGCAGGCAGAACCAGATGGCTTGGTTGAGTATGTTTCGCGCCTCGTCTAACCGCTTTGCTTTGAGATGGCTGCTGAGCATAGGCAGCAGAGCGGTGCTGGCTGCGACACCAATCACCCCGATGGGCAGTTGGGTGATGCGGTCGGCATAATAAAGATAGGACACGCCATCCTCGAAGCGGGAGGCGAGGATGACATCGATGAGTAGGTTGATTTGCGCGACGCCTGCGCCGAGTGCGGCAGGAGCAATAAGCACCAGCAGGCGTTTGATTTGCGGCGTGATGCGCGGGAGCAAAAGGCTCGGCAATGCATCGGCGCGCTTGCAGGCAATAATCAACCAGAGGCATTGCACACAGCCCGCAATGCTCACCCCCCAGCTGAGGGCGTGGGCAGGGGTTTCGGTGTAATCGCTGAGGCCAAGCAAGGCCGCGATAAGGACGATATTGAGCAGCACAGGCGTGAGTGCGACGGCAGCAAATTTGCGCAGGCTATTGAGGATGCCCCCGAGCAACGAGACCATCGAGATGAGTAAAATATAGGGGAAGGCAATGCGCGCGAGGGTGACGGTGAGGTCGAACTTCTCAGGGTCATCGGTGAAGCCCGGCGCGATGAGCGGCAGCAAGACGGGCATGAAAAGGAGGAATGCAGCGTTGAGTATCAACAATACGACTAACAACACAGAGAGCGCCTCGCTGGCGAAACGCATGGCAACGTTCTTACCGCTCTCCTCTAATTTACCTGCAAAGAGGGGCACGAACGCGACGTTAAACGCGCCTTCAGCAAAGAGGCGGCGGAAGAAGTTGGGCAGTTTGAACGCCAGAAAGAATGCATCGGAAAGCCAGCTCGCGCCAATCACATTCGCAATGAGCATATCGCGCAGGAATCCGAAGATGCGCGATAAGAATGTGCAAGAGCCAATGACAACGGTGGATTTTACCAGGGACATACCCTATTTTCCCCTCAGTTTATTGAGTGTTTTAGAACGAAAAACCGAGGATTTAGCAAGAAACGATGCTTATTGCCGCACAGATTATTGGTGGACTCATGCTGTTGGTCTTTGGCGGCGAGCTTTTGGTCAAGGGCGCGGTGGTGCTGGCCAAGCGCCTTGGCATTCCGATTCTGATCGTCGGGCTAACGATTGTTTCGCTTGGCACCTCTGCGCCAGAGCTGGTGGTGAGCATTTTTGCGACCATGGGAGGCTCACCGGATATTGCCCTTGGCAATGTGGTGGGGAGTAACATTGCAAATATCCTGTTGGTGCTCGGGCTGACCGCGCTGGTCTATCCGATTACGGCAGATGCGAAAACGGCCAAAAGCGATGGCATGATTATGGTGTTGCTCGCCGTTTTATTGTTCGCGATGATGACGAGTGAGGCGATTGGGCAAGTGGAGGGGATAACCCTGCTGGTGCTGATGCTGTGTTATGTGCTCCATCTGCGCCAGAAGGTAAAAAGTGGCGCGGATAGCGACATTGCCGAAGAGCTAGAAGAAGAAACCGCCTATGAAGCGCCGCTCGTTAAAGCGATTGTGTTTGTGGTGGGCGGCATTGCGCTGCTGGTATTTGGTGCGCAGTTCTTGGTGGAGGGTGCAAGTGGCTTTGCACGTATTCTTGGCGTCTCGGAAGCGGTCATTGGTCTGACCATCGTAGCGATTGGCACCAGCGCTCCGGAGCTGATGACGTGCGTGGTGGCCGCGTACCGTAAGCACTCGGATATTGCGCTGGGCAATGTGATTGGCAGTAATATTTTCAATATTCTAGCGGTGATTGGTGTGACCTCTACTATCCACCCGATTGCCGTAAATCCTGTGTTATTGCAGGTGGATATATGGGTGATGCTGATTGCGAGTGTGCTGCTGATTCCGGTGATGCTAAGCGGCCAACGCATCTCTCGGGGCGAAGGAGCCCTTTTCTTTGCGAGCTATATAGCCTATACGCTCTACCAATATTATGGAGTTTAAGAGATTTATGCGTGGATTTACGTTTATTCCTGCGGAAACCAAATACCGTTTTATCAAACTGCGCTGGTTTGGCTTTGCGCTCTCGGTGCTGGCGATTTTGGGTACCATCTTCGTGCTGAGCACGCGTGGCCTTAATCTGGGGATTGATTTTGCCGGCGGTATCCTCATGGAAGTGCGCACCGAAGAAACGGCGGACTTGGCGGCCTTCCGCTCCGCATTGGCGGTGCCAGAGCTGGGTGAAGTCTCACTGCAAACCTTTGGTGATGACCGCGAAGTGCTGATTCGCGTGGAGCTTTCGGACGAGGTCGAGCAGGCCGAGCAAGTGATAAAAGTGCGCGCGTTGCTGGATGAAGCCTTTCCAAAGTTGGAATACCGTAAGGTAGATTATGTAGGGCCGACGGTGGGCCAAGAGCTGATTGAATCCGGCACGATGGCGCTGCTCATCGCGCTGGGGGGCATTCTGCTCTATGTGTGGTTCCGATTCGAATGGCAGTTTGGCATGGGCGCAGTTGTCGCGCTGGTGCATGATGCCTTCCTGATTCTCGGTTTTTATGCGGTGAGCGGATTTGACTTTGGCCTCACCTCGATTGCGGCGATGTTGACGGTGATCGGTTATTCCATCAATGACTCGGTGGTGATTTATGACCGTATCCGCGAGAATATGCGTAAGTATAAAAAGAAGCCGATGGAAGAGATTCTCGACTTGAGTATCAATAACACGCTTTCGCGCACGGTGATTACGGCGCTGACGACCTTGCTTGCGGCAGGCGCGCTGACATGGCTGGGCGGCGAGGTGATTCGTGGCTTCTCTGCGGCGCTGGTGTTTGGCGTAGCGGTGGGAACCTATTCCTCTATTTTTGTGGCAGCACCGGTGCTGCTCTATTTCCAAATCCGCCGCGAGGATGATGAAGCGGATGCGGATCGTTCGTAACATCCAAGGGCTGGCGCCCGCACATAAAGGCGCGGCAATCGCAATCGGGAATTTCGACGGTCTGCATAAAGGCCATCACGCCGTATTACGCCGCATGATGGAGCAGGCAGAGCGTATGGGGGTGCCGAAGGCCGTCATGACGTTCGAGCCGCACCCGCGTCGCTTTTTTAAACCGGATTTGCCCATTCGCCGCATTTACCCGCTGCATCATAAGCTGCGTTTGTTGGAAATGCTGGGCGTGGAAATCGTGTATCTATTGCCCTTCAATGCCCAGATGGCCGATTTATCCGCGCAGGATTTTATGCAGCAGATTTTGCAGGACGGGCTAGAGGCGAAGACCGTTATCACAGGTTATGATTTTTGCTTTGGCAAAGGCCGCAGCGGGAATTGTGCCAACTTGCAGGGTTTCGCCGAGCAAACAGATGCGTTTAGCTATGAGGCCGTTGAAGCGCAAAAGCTGGATGAGGAGATTTATTCCTCTACCGCGATTCGCGGGGCGATTGAAGAAGGGAATATGGAAGCGGCTGCACGTTTGCTGGGCCGACCTTACAGTGTGATAGGGCGCGTGAAGCACGGGGATGCGCGCGGTCGAGAGATGGGTTTTCCTACCGCGAATATTAGCCTGCCGACATTGCTTAAGCCGGCCTATGGTGTGTATGCCGTGCGGGTGAGCCTGCCCGATGGCAAGCTACAAAACGGCGTGGCCAATTGGGGCGTGCGCCCGACGATGGACGGTATGCGCGAATGGTTAGAGGTGCATTTGTTTGATTTCAAAGGCGACCTGTATGGCCAACGCTTAGAGGTGGCGCTTATGAGCAAATTACGAAATGAGCAGCGCTTTGACTCATTAGATGCCTTAAAAGCGCAAATTGCCAAAGATTGCAGCCATGCCAAGGAGATACTCGGATGCGCCTAAGCAAAACACTCTATTTGGGCTATGGGCTGGGCGTGCTGGCGCTGCTGCTAGACCAGTTTCATAAATTTGCGATGCTGGAATGGGTGCAAATTGCTGCCCGCCCGCCCATTGAGGTAACGTCCTTCTTTAACCTTGTGATGGTGTGGAATCATGGGGTGAGTTTTGGGCTTTTCTCCGATACGGACCCGAATAACGCCTATTTCCTGATTGGGCTGGCGCTGTGTATTTGCATTGCCCTGCTTGTGTGGCTGCATAAAACCGAGTTGCATTTGGAAGCAGCGGCCATTGGGATGATTATCGGCGGTGCGCTTGGCAATGTAGTAGATCGCGTGCGTTTCGGCGCGGTGGCGGACTTTTTCGATTTTCACTTCTCTGGCTATCACTATCCCGCGTTCAACATCGCGGATGCAGCGATTTTCCTTGGCGTAGGCGCCTTGTTTTTTGTGAGTGTAAGAAACGGGCGAAAGCCTTGCAAAGATGCGGACTGACGCTATATTTCCCTCATGAGAAAAATGCTTTTATGTGCAGCGGCTTTGGCGCTGGCGGGATGTGCCTCGGGAGAGGTGCGCGATACGCTGGGTCTAACCCGTGCTGCCCCCGATGAATTTAAAGTGGTTTCACGCCCTCCTTTGAGCGTGCCGCCAGACTTTACCCTGCGCGCACCCGAGCCCGGTGCTGCGCCGCGTGCGGAGGTAGATACAGAAACCAAGGCGAGCCGCTTGTTCCTCAAAGAGGAGCCGGAAGATACGGGGTCTGAAGAAGTGCAGCTTTATGAGCCGGAAGGAGAAACCGCAGTGGTTCCGGTGCACTCCGAGAGTGTGCGCAGCAGTGGCGAAAGCCTGTTCCTTGAAAGGTTAGGCGCAAAGAATCCCGATGCGGAGATTCGCAGCAAGCTCGCAGCCGATCAAAAAGAGCTGGCGCGCAAACTCGATGATGACCCTGACGCAACGCTGATTGACCGCCTGATCGGCGTGCGCGCCGACCAAAAGATGGTCGACCCGTTTGCCGAAGCGGAGCGCCTGCGCACCAATATCGATGAGGGTAAGCCAATCAATGAAGGCGAAGTCCCAATTATTGAAGACGAAGAAACGACGTTAGATAAGATTTTCTGATGCGCATAGTAGTTGTTCTTGCTTTTCTCCTCACCGCTGCGATTGCGGCGTGGGCGCTGTGGCCTGAAACACAGCAAGACGAAGAGGCGATAGCGCCAAACAAAATCCAGATATTCACCCAGACGATAAACAACGGAATGGAAGTGGTGGTGGTGCCGAATGACCGTGTGCCTGCAGTGAGCCATACACTCTGGATTCGCTCCGGCGCGATTGACGAGCCGCTCGGCGCGGGTGGTGTGGCGCATTACATTGAGCATCTGATGTTTAAGGGCACACTGAATGTACCAGAAGGCGAATATTCCAAGCGTATCGTCGCGCTGGGTGGGAACCATAACGCCTTCACGGGCCATGACTTTACGGGCTATTATGTGAATATTGCGAAAGAGCATCTCGCGACCGTGATGGAGTTGGAAGCGGATCGCATGCAGCGCCTGCAGCCGAGCGATACGGCGTTTGAGAAAGAGCTAAGCGTGATTTTGGAAGAGCGCCAATCACGCGTAGATACACAGCCAGAAGCATTGTTTGCTGAGCGCGTCGCCGCAAAGTTATTTGTGCATCATCCCTACGGTCGTACGATTATCGGCTGGCGCCACGAGATGGAGCAGCTCACGGCGAAAAAGGCGATGGATTTCATGCGCAACCATTACACGCCGGATAATATGGTGGTGGTGATTGCAGGTGATGTCGTGCCGGAGGAGGCGTTCTCCCTCGCGCGGCATTATTACGGGGATTTGACGGGCAAGCGCACTCCAATAGTGGAAATGGCAGAGCCGCCACTTGAAGGAGAAACACGTTTTGAAATGCAGCATGCGCAAGTGCGTCAGGCGCGCTGGATGCGTATGTGGCAGCAGCCGAAGCTTGGGAAAATAGAAGAGAGCGATCCAATCTTTGCGCGCATCTTGCTGGCCGAATGGCTGGGCTCAGACCGCAGCAGTTACCTGCATCGCGAGTTAGTGGTGAAGCAAAAAATGGCGAGTCATATCGGAGTCTCTTACAGCGGCTTTAGTCGCGGACCGGGCACGTTCTCTATCAGTGCGATTCCTGCGGAGGGTGTTTCGGTCTCAGAGCTGGAGAACGCGATTGATCAAGCATTGCTCAAATTAACCGATACATTTCTGACCGATGAAAATCTTGCGCCTTACAAGACGCAGCAAGTGGCAGAAGAAATTTTCGCGCGCGATAGCTTGCCGGGGATTGGCCAGCTCATGGGCTATATGCGCATGTATGGGCTGAGCGATGATTATATCCATAATTGGTCGCGCTATGTGAACAAGGTGAGCGCGCAATCGGTGAAGTCTGCCTTGGCCGAATTGTTGGAGACGAAAGGAAGTGTCACGGCCGTGTTGCTTCCAGAGGCGCAGCCAGCCCCTCCAGTGCAGCCAGCACCAGAGGAAAGCGTGCGTGAAGCAGTAGAAGAGGAGGCGGGGCTATGAGGCGCTTCTTGAGAGTTCTCGCGCTGCTAGTGCTATGCGCCCCTGCGAGTGCTTGGGCGGTGCCTGCCGCGCAGAAAATGCTCATCGACGATGCGATTGGCGTTTGGTTGATTCAAGACGATGCCGTGCCGGTCATCAGCATGTCGCTGCGCTTTGAGGGTGCGGGCTTTGCCAGTGACCCTAAAGACAAGCAAGGCCGCGCCCAATTGGCGGCGAGCCTGCTCAAAGAAGGGGCGGGCGGCATGGATGCGGCGGCGTTCCAATCCTATCTTAACCGTAATGCATTACGTCTCTCGGTGGATGTGGGGCGTGATGCGTTGGTGGTGAGTGTGTCGGCGCTGTCGAATAAAACGGCGGAAGCCTTTCGCGCTATACGTATGATGCTCAGCCAGCCTCAACTTTCGCAAGCCGCCTTTGACCGTGTGCTTGCCCAGCAAAAAGTGGCGCTCAACCTTGCGAAGCAACGCCCTGGATTTTTCCTTGGCCGCGCGATGGGTGAGACGATTTATGGAAACCACCCCTATAGCAACCAGTCGCTTGGGACGGAGCAGAGCCTAGAGCAGCTGCAATTGACGGATGTGCAGCAGTTTCTCTCTACGCATTTAGCGAAGCAGAATCTGCAAATCTCGGTCGCGGGCATGGTGCGCAGCGCGCAGCTAGAAGATGCGGTAGAACATAATCTTGCAGATCTGCCTAAGAAGCCGAGTTTTGACAATGCCTCCACGGAGGCGATGCCGCCATTAGCAGCGCAGACTGTTCCGGTAGCATTCGATACGCCGCAATCGCAAATTATGGTGGTGATGCCAGGTGTGGAGCGCCGCGCGGAGGATTTTTATGCAGCCTATTTGCTCGCGCATGTGATGGGGGGAAGTGGCCTTACTTCTTACCTTGCTGAAGAGCTGCGTCAAAAGCGTGGCTTGACCTATGGCGTGTTTAGCTGGCTGGATATTGACCGTGAGGCCGCGTCACTGCGCACGAGTTTTGCGACTGCGCATGAGACAACAGCTGAGGCGTTGCAAGCGTTGAATGAGAGCCTCGATACGCTCTATCAAAACGGTGTGACTCAAGCGCAATTGGATGAGGCGAGGGCTTATGTGATGGGCGCATTCCCGCTCTCGTTGGATAGCAGTGATAAGCTGGCGGCCTATTTGCAATCGATGCAATATTACCGCTTGGGTGCGGAGTATCTGCAAAAGCGTAACAGCTATTTTGAAGCCGTGACCTTGGAAGAAGTGAATCAAGTCGCAAAGCGTCTGCTTGATCCGAGTAAGCGCGTGATTCTGTGGGCGGGCAAACAGGAGGCCGCCGATGAGTAACGCCTTTTGCATCACCAATTATATTGATGGGTTACTAGACACAGCGAGCATTGCTGCGCATGAGGCGCGCCTGATAGAACAGGTGGCAGAAGACTTTACCTCTAACCAAATGCCTTACCCATTGTTCGATACGGACGCGGCGAAAGGGCTCACGGAGCTGAATCATTGGGTGGCGAGCACCAAGCAAAAAGCGAGCAAGCTGATGGTGCTGGGCACAGGCGGTTCCAGCCTTGGCGGCCAGGCGCTCGTGGCGTTTATGCAGGGGCAGGCCGATGTCGAGTTTATTGCGAATATTGATCCTGCAACGCTGAACCATTGCGTAGAGGCGGCGAAGCGCGACGATGTGCATTGGCTGATTATCAGTAAGTCCGGTGGCACGTTGGAGACGATTACCCAAGCCGTGGTCGTGCTGGATGCGTTGGGCGAAGCGCGTGCAAGCGAAGCCGCAACCATCATCACATCAGACAAACAAAACCCGCTGCACGACTTGGCGGCGCATTATGGCGTGCCTTGCATGCCGCATCCGGATTTGGGGGGGCGGTTTAGTCTGTTCTCGAATGTTGCGCTATTGCCTGCACTCTGGGCGGGGTTGGATTGCGCTGCCTTGCTCAAAGGCGCAACGGACTATTATGCGGAGTTGGCAAACGCACCCACCACGCATGCCGCGCTCAAAGGGGCGGCGTTGCAAGCGGTGCTGATGAAGAACTATCCGATGCAAATCATCATGCCTTATTGCGATCGGCTGGAGACGCTCGCCAGTTGGTTCAAGCAGCTCTGGGCGGAGAGCTTGGGCAAGGAAGGCCATGGCTCCACACCGGTGCGTGCGCTGGGCACGGTGGATCAGCATAGCCAGTTGCAGCTTTACCTCGAAGGGCCAGCCGACAAGTTTTTCACCCTCATTTGCGTCGATAATGCAGGCGATGGGCCGCGCATTAATGCGCCGCTCGAAGGTCAGCCATGGGATATGCTTAACGGCCATTATGTGGGCGATGTGATGCAAGCATCCCAAGCGGGCACGATTGAAAGCTTGCGCCATCACGAGAAATTATTGCGTGTGGTAGATATTCCGAAATTGGACGCCGCCGCGCTTGGCGCACTCGCGATGCATTTTATGTTAGAGACGGTGCTGACAGCGAAGCTGCTTGGTATCAATGCCTATGACCAACCTGCCGTGGAAGACGGAAAAGCCCGCACCCGTGCGCATCTGAAAAATCCCAAAGCGGAGGTGGCATGAGCGGGCTGAGTGCAGGGCAGATCCGTGTGCTCCCGACAACGCTGGTGAACCAGATTGCCGCGGGGGAAGTGATTGAGCGCCCTGCTTCTGTGGTAAAAGAATTGGTGGAGAATGCGCTCGATGCAGGGGCAACGCATGTTACCGTACGCCTTGCGCAAGCGGGCAAAAACCGCATCAGTGTGAGTGACAATGGCAAAGGCATGGCACCGGAAGATTTGCAGCTCGCGGTGCAAAGACACGCGACGTCTAAACTGCCGGATGCGGATTTGTTGGCGATTCATTTTCTCGGCTTTCGGGGGGAGGCACTTCCGTCGATTGGTTCGATAAGCCGATTGCAAATCACGTCGCGCCCCAAAGGGCAGGACAGTGCTTACAGTATCAAGGTAGAGGGCGGTGTGATGGAACCCGTCAAACCCTCGCATGGCAATGAAGGCACGACGGTTGATATTTACGATTTGTTTTATGCTACGCCTGCGCGCCTAAAATTTTTAAAATCGGAACGCAGTGAAGTTGGGCATTGCCGTGACATCATCGACCGTCTGGCGATGGCGCATCCTGATGTGCATTTTACGCTCTATTCGGATGAGCGGAAATTGGTGGATTACCCTGCCTCGCAGCAGGATTTATACGAGGCGCGCTTGCAGCGTTTGGGGCAAGTGATGAACCGTGACTTCCCTAGCAACGCGGTAAAGATTGATTCGGTGCGCGAAGAGGCACATCTGACGGGGTATGTCGGCGTGCCAACCTATAATCGTGGCAATAGCACCCAGCAATATCTGTTCGTGAATAATCGCCCTGTGCGCGACAAATTATTGCTCGGCGTCATCCGAGCTGCGTATCAGGATTTCCTCGCGCGGGATCGTTACCCTGTTGCGGCACTGTTCTTGGAATTGCCGCCGCAGCAAGTGGATGTGAATGTGCACCCTGCTAAAGCAGAGGTGCGCTTTCGTGAGCAGGGGAATATTCGCGGGCTATTGCTCGGCGCGATAAAGCATGCGTTGAGTGAGGCAGGGTTCAAAGCCTCCACGACGGTATCTTCGCAGGCGCTGAATGCCTTTCGTCCAGAGCCGCAACCGTATTTGCCTGTGCAGCATCCAACAGGCCCGAGCCGTCCTTATATCGCGCCGCACCAGTTGGCAGAAGCCGCGGCATTGGCGTATGAGCCGCCGCGTGGGGATTTTGCAGCGGTCGCGCCACTCGCCTCTCGCAGCGAAGCGCCGCAGGAAGAACAGGTCGCGGAGCTGCGCAGCTATCCGCTGGGCGCTGCCTGCGCGCAATTGCATGATACCTATATCGTCGCGCAAACGCAGGATGGGATTGTAATTGTCGATCAACACGCCGCGCATGAGCGCTTGGTCTATGAGCAAATGAAGGCACAAATTGCCAAAACAGGTATTGCCCGTCAGCCGCTTTTGGTGCCGGAAGTCGTGAATCTATCCGTCGATGAAGCGGCGATGCTCACCGCGCGCGAGGAAGAATTGCGCGAACTGGGCATGGTGATTGAACCGTTTGGCGAAGGCGCGATTGTCGTGCGCGAAACCCCCGCCTTGCTGGGCGATATGGAGGTGCAGCAATTGGTGCGTGATTTGGTCGATGATATTATCGAATTTGGCGAGACGCTCTCTCTGCGCGAAAAGATGGAGCATGTCTGCGGCACGATGGCGTGCCATGGCAGTGTGCGTGCAGGGCGTAAGCTGCATATCAATGAGATGAACGCTTTGCTGCGCCAAATGGAGCAAACGCCGTATTCGGGCCAGTGTAACCATGGCCGTCCGACCTATGTTGAGCTGAAGCTCGCCGATATTGAAAAGCTGTTCGGGAGGCGGTAGAACAGGCCAATGAAACGGATTATCAAACGCTACCGCAACCCGATTATCTTCACGCATGATGCGTTGATGGCGGGAATCAGCTTGCCGCTCGCGCTTTATCTGCGCTTGGGCGAGAATATGTTTGCCTATGCGGAGGATTATCTGCTGGCGGCAACGGTGTTGAGTGCGGTGGTCTATGCGCTCTATTCCATCACCACGCGTCTCTATCGCCAAGTCTGGCGCTATGTGTCGCTGCGTGATTTGGTTGCCATCACCCAAGCCTGCGTGATGAGTGTGTTGGTGATTTACCTCACCCTGTTTTTGACGATGCGCCTAGAGCAAGTGCCGCGTTCCCTCCCGCTGATTCAATTGCTTACCATGATTGCGGCTATCTGCGGTACGCGCCTCGCATGGCGCTTGTGGCATGACCGCACCAAGCCGAACCAGCATAGTGAATCGGCGCGCAAACGTATCCCTGTGGTGTTGATTCGCGCAGGGAATGAGGCAGAGCTTTTCATCCGTGAAGCGAAGCGTAACCCTGAATTTGCGTATGAGGTATTGGCGGTGATTGATGACCGTGCCGAGCTGATTGGCCGTGATATTCACCATGTGCGCGTGCATGGGGATTACAGCAAATTGCCCGAAGTGATTGCAAAATGTGAACGCAAAAAGGGTCAGCGCCCGCAGCGTTTGATTCTCACCGATGTGCAGATTCCCGGTGATACGGTGCGTGAGATTTTGACTGCGTCAGAGGAAGCGAATATCCCACTCGCGCGCCTACCGCGCCTGACTGATTTTAGCCGCGGTGCGGTCGATAAGCTCGATATCCGCCCGATTGACGTGGAGGATATTCTCGGTCGTCCGCAGAGTAACCTAGACCGCCCTGCGATGCGCAAGCTGACTGCAGGCAAGCGCGTGTTGGTGACGGGTGCGGGCGGTTCGATTGGTGGCGAGTTGGTGCGCCAAATCTCAAACTCTGACCCTGCATCGCTTGTGCTGTTGGATAATAATGAATTTGCGCTCTACCAAATTGATGCGGAGCTACATAGCCATGCGACGACGCACCCGCGTCACGTGGTGCTGGAAGATATTCGCCATGCCGAAGGGCTCGCACGTGCGTTCGAGCACTACAAGCCGGAGATTGTGTTCCATGCTGCCGCACTCAAGCATGTGCCGATGATGGAAGCGCATCCACATCAAGCGGTGCTTACCAACGTGCAGGGCACGCGCAATGTGGCCGATGCGTGCTGTGCGCATAATGTGGAATTGATGGTGCAGGTTTCTACCGATAAAGCGGTGAACCCGACCAGCGTGATGGGCACGACCAAGAAGATTGGTGAGACCTACACGCAAGCCCTCGCGGCAACCTGCGAGACGCGTTTTGTCACGGTGCGCTTTGGCAATGTACTAGGCTCGAATGGTTCCGTTGTGCCGCTGTTTCAGCGCCAGCTGGAGAAGGGCGGGCCGATTACGATTACGCACCCAGACATGACGCGCTATTTCATGACGATTAAAGAGGCGGTGCAGTTGATTTTGCAAGCCGCTGCCCTGCCACCACGTGAGCAAGGCAAGGCGAGTATCTATGTGCTGGATATGGGTGAGCCGGTGCGCATCAAAGATTTAGCCGAGCAGATGATTCGCCTCGCGGGGCTCACCCCGCATGAAGATATTGCGCTGGAATATATTGGCCTGCGCCCCGGCGAAAAACTCTATGAGGAGTTGTTCCATGATGCGGAGTCGCTGGAGCCAACGGCGCATGAGGCGATTCGTTCTGCTGCTGCGCGTGAGGTGGATTTGCCAGAATTGCTCGCGCAATTGGAGAAGCTCATTGGCTGCGCTGAGGCGGTGGATAAAGCTGCTATTCGCGAGGCGCTGCTAGCCATCGTGCCCGAATACCGCTATGAGGCGGCTGATTATTTGCAAATCTACAACCAACAGGAAGCATCCTAATGTCTAAGCCTAGAGCCCTTCTCTCCGTTTCGGATAAAACCGGTATCGTCGATTTTGCCAAAGGACTCGCAGCGCTCGGTTGGGAGCTGGTTTCTACGGGCGGTACTGCCAAGGCGCTACGCGAAGCGGGGTTGGAGACGATTGATGTGGCTTCGGTTACAGGTTCACCAGAGATGATGGATGGCCGCGTGAAGACGCTGCACCCTAAAATCCATGGTGGCATTTTGGCGCTGCGCGATAAGGACACGCACCAACAGGCATTGAGCGAACACGACATCACGCCGATTGATTTGGTGGCGCTGAATCTCTACCCCTTCGCAGCGACGATTGCCTCTGGCGCGGCTTATGGAGATGCGGTGGAGCAGATTGATATTGGTGGGCCCGCGATGCTCCGCGCCTCTGCTAAAAACCATAAGTTTGTGAGCATTATCACCGACCCATCGGATTATGATACCGTGCTGGCAGAGCTGAATACAAACAGCAATGCGACGGAATACAGCACGCGTCAAAAACTCGCGCAGAAGGCCTTTGCGCATACCGCAGGGTACGATGCGATGATTGCCAATTGGCTTGCGGGCGAGCTGGGCGGCGAGGCGGCATTGCCGCTTTCCGTGCAAGGCACATTGAAGCAAAGCCTGCGCTACGGCGAGAACCCTCACCAAGCAGCAGCATTTTATGCCGCCGCCGATGCGCAGCCAGGCTTGGCAACGGCCGAGCAATTGCAAGGCAAAGAGCTGAGCTATAATAACATCAACGACACCGATGCGGCGTGGCAACTTGTCGCCGAGTTTGATGAGCCTGCGGTGGCACTGATTAAACATGCGAATCCGTGCGGCGTTGCATTGGGTGCGGATGTTACCGAAGCCTTTACCAAGGCATTGGCATGCGACTCTGTGAGCGCCTATGGTGGGATTCTTGCGACCAACCGCGAAGTAGACGCTACGCTGGTGGAAGCGATTGGGAAGCTGTTCCTAGAGGTGATTATTGCTCCTGCCATCAGCGATGACGCGAAAGAGACGCTCTCTGCGAAGAAGAATCTGCGTATTCTGATTACCGGTGCTATGCCTGACCTATCCAAGCAGCCGCCATTCGTGAAATCCGTGTTGGGTGGGTATTTGGTGCAGGATGCGGATGCGCAATTGGTAAGCGAAGAGGCGCTCAAATCTGTCGCGAAGCGTGCGCCAAGTGCGTCGGAGATGCGTGATATGCGCTTTGCCTTTGCGGTATGCAAACATGTGAAGTCCAATGCGATTGTCATCGCGAAAGACGGCCAAACGATTGGTATCGGTGCGGGGCAGATGAGCCGCGTGGATAGCGTGCGCTTAGCGGGTGAGAAGGCGCGCGCGGCGAAGCTTTCTACGGAAGGCTGCGCGCTTGCATCGGATGCGTTCTTCCCCTTTGATGACAATGTGCATCACGCGAAAGAACTCGGCATCACCAGTCTCATCCATCCGGGTGGGTCGATTCGTGATGAAGAGGTGATCGCCGCCGCCGATAGCTACGATATGGCGATGTTACTCACCGGCGAGCGCCACTTTAAGCACTAACCTTATTCTTCGATAGTCTCACTGCGTGCCACTTGCAAATGCTCGACATTATGCAATGCGACGGCAAGCATGGCGAGGTCGACATTCTCTTGCGATTTCAGCTCCAGCACAAAATTGTGGTAACGTTTATAGACGCCTTTATTGCGCGCTTTCCACGTATCGACGACTTTATCGCAGTCTTTGTTCTGGCATAATAAAGCAGCCGTATTTTTGGTGATCTCGCGTTGTTGATCATAGAAATCGGTGATGATCGATTTAACGGCGAGACGATCCCAATAGGAATCCACATGAATACGCGTTGCGCAGCGGCGTAGCCAGCCTAGGCGCAATTGTGCGCCCATCTCGAAATAGATGCGGCCGACCGTTACCACGTCCAAATCTACTTCACGCGCGGCCTTCACGATATCGGCATAAGAGGTGAGAATCTCCAAAGCGGCAATCGATTGGGCGAGCTCCATCGGCACGTCTTTCTGCGAATATGCGGTCGCACGGTTGCGGTAAGACTTGCTGAGCGTTTTGGAAATAAGCCCATCCAACTCTTTGCGCAACGTCTCTAGCCCTTCACCGTAATTCTCGGAAATGGCGTTCAAATCGAGTGGCTGATCGCAATGGCGCAAGAACCAGAAAGTCATGCGTTCGATAAACTGATTCACCTCGGTGAAGAGAGCGACTTGCGTATCGGCATCCACTTTCCCGTCTAGCGCCTCAATCTGGCGCCATACATCGCGCAGTTTGAACAGGTCGCGTACCATAATATAGGCGCGTGCGATATCGCATGGGTGGCAACCCGTCTCCTGCTGAATACTGTGCATGAAGGTGATG
The DNA here is from genome assembly GCA_964342335.1 of uncultured Azospirillaceae bacterium. Taxonomy (GTDB): domain Bacteria; phylum Pseudomonadota; class Alphaproteobacteria; order Rickettsiales; family UBA3002; genus CAYFFN01. The sequence goes on along the minus strand of CAYFFN010000001.1, from coordinate 5,273 downwards.
CCGACGCGGTTGATGATGCTATTGGTGATGATAGTCGCGATAATCTCACGGCGCAGGCGATGCGACTTAATCGAGTCTGCATATTTCTTACGCATATCATCAGGGAAGTAGCGCAGCAAATCACTCTCGAAATAGCTGGAATCCAGCAGGCTGGAATCTTTGATATCGCGGAACAGGCTCAGCTTGCTGTAGGAAAGCAAGATAGCCAGCTCTGGGCGCGAGAGGCTCAGACCCGCTGCACGACGCTCGTTGAGTGCTTTGGTAGTCGGCAGGAACTCTACCGCACGATCCAGATAGCCTTGACGCTCCAAATCATCCATCATGCGTGCTTGCTGCTCAAGCAAGGCATCACCCTGACGTTCGGCGATGGTGAGTGCTTGGGTTTGCAAGCGGTTATCGATGAGCACCAGCTTGGCGACATCTTCCGTCATCGCGGCGAGGAGTGTATCGCGTTTGGTGCGGGTGAGTTTTTTATTCTCAATGGCGTTGCCCAGCGCAATCTTGATATTTACCTCATGGTCGGAGCAGTCTACGCCTGCGGAGTTATCAATTGCATCGGTGTTGATGCGGCCGCCACCAAGCGCATATTCGATACGCGCGCGTTGGGTGAAGCCAAGGTTTCCGCCTTCGCCCACGACCTTGCAGCGCAGCTCCGTCGCGTTGATGCGCACGGCATTGTTTCCGCGGTCGCCAACATCGTTATGGTTCTCTGTTTCGGCTTTTACATAGGTGCCGATGCCACCATTCCACAGCAGATCGACCTGCGCTTTGAGGATCAGGCTAATGAGTGCATCAGGTGACACATGGCTCAGCTTGGTGCCGAGCAACTTCTGCACCTCTGGCGTGAGCGCAATACTCTTGGCGCTACGCTCATAGATGCCGCCGCCTTTGGAAATCAGTTTAGGGTTATAGTCGTTCCAGCCAGAGCGCGGCAGTGCATAAAGACGCTCACGTTCTTTAAAGCTTTTTGCAGCGCTTGGGTTTGGATCCAAGAAGATATGGCGGTGGTTGAAGGCAGCGACCAAACGGATATGTTTGGACAGCAGCATTCCATTGCCAAACACGTCGCCGGACATGTCGCCAATACCTGCAACGGTGAAATCTTGCTTCTGCGTGTCTACGCCCATCTCGCGGAAGTGACGTTGCACGGATACCCATGCCCCGCGCGCAGTAATGGCCATTTCTTTATGGTCATAGCCAGCGGAGCCGCCAGAGGCAAACGCATCGCCGAGCCAGAATCCATATTCCTCCGACACGCCATTGGCGATATCAGAGAAGGTAGCGGTACCTTTATCCGCTGCGACGACGAGATACGGGTCGTCATCGTCATAACGCACTACGTCTTTGGGCGGGATAATTTCGTCCTGTACAATATTGTCGGTCAGGTCGAGCAGGCCTCGCAAGAAGGTTTTGTAGCACTCAATGCCTTCTTTGAGGAACGCATCACGGTCCCCTGACTCAGGCGGATGTTTGACGACGAATCCACCTTTAGAGCCTTGTGGCACAATCACGGTATTCTTCACCATTTGTGCCTTCATCAGGCCAAGTACTTCGGTGCGGAAATCTTCTAAGCGATCTGACCAGCGCAAGCCACCGCGTGCTACGCGATCACCGCGTAAATGGATACCTTCGGTACGCAGTGAGTAGACAAAAATCTCTGCGTAAGGGTGCGGCAGAGGAAGGTCTGGCACTTCGCTTGAGCGGAATTTGAAGGAGACATAGTCCTTCATACGCCCCTTTTTGTCTTTCTGGAAATAGTTGGTACGCAAGGTCGCTTCTATCAGATCGGCATAGGCGCGCACAATGCGGTCTTCTGCGAGGTTCTCTACCTCTTCCAATGCTTTTTCTAATGCTTCGCCCAGTTGCTTTAGCTTCACGGCGCTGTTGTGTTTCGGGTCAAACTTGGCGTGGAACATCTGAATGATAATCTCGCCAATATGCGGGTGGTTGGCGAGGGCGCGCGCGATGTAATCCCGGCTATAAGGCAGGCCAACTTGCTTCATATAATGTGAATAGGCGCGCAGAATCAGCACGTCGCGCCATTGCAGTTTGGCAAGCATGACAAGGCTGTTGAAAGCATCATCCTCTACATGGCCTTCCCATACTTGGCGCAGTGCTTCCTCAAACGCATTTTTGATTTCTGCTAAATCGACATTCGCGCCATTCACGAGCTCTAGGCGGAAGTCGCGCATGATAATGTTCGCTTTGCGACCACGCGTAGTGATGGTGTGCGGACGTGCATCTTGCACCTTGCACCCCATATGCTCCAGCATCGGTATCATGTCCGAAAGCGGTGCCTCATCAGTGCTGTAGAGGCGCAGATGCAGCGACTCTTTGCCGCTGGTACGGCGCAGTAGCAAATCCACAGCTACGGCTTGCTTCTTATCGATCTCTTCAATCTTTTTGATGTCACCCACCGCATCGCTAATGCCGTAATGGGTGGTGTAGGCTTCGCTGAAACTATCTTGGTATTGCTGAGCGAGTTGTTCGCCCTTCTTCTTCCCATATTCTTCTATCAACGCATCGCGCAGATTGTCGCTCCATGCATTGGTCACATGGCTAATCTCTTCACGAATATCTGCGATGTCGCAATCTGGAATATCGCCGGGATTCGTTTGGATGATGATATGCAAGCGTGCCAGTGGCGAGTCGGTCAATTGCGTGTAGAAGGCACTGACTTTGCCGTGATAGCGCTCTTCAAGAATCTTGCTAATGCGCTCGCGCAGATAGGAATCGAAGCGTTCGCGCGGGATAAAGACCATGCAGCTCAAGAAGCGCTCAAACGCGTCCTTACGCACGAACAGCCCAATGTTTGGGCGTGCCTCCAGCGCCATAATATCGACACTGAAATGGAACAAATCATCCTCAGTAATCTGGAAGAGTTCATCGCGCGGATAGAATTCCAAAATAGCTTTGAGGGATTTTCCATTATGGCTAATCGGGTCATAATTAGCGCGCTCCAACGTGCGGCCAATCTTGCGACGAATATAGGGAATATTCTCGGCGCTTTGGTAATAAACGGTAGAGGTGAACAGGCCGAGGAAGCGGCACTCACCAATCACGCGGCCTTCTTTATCGAATTTTTTAATCGCGATATAATCCATCAACACCGGACGGTGAATGAGGGAGCGGCGGTTGGATTTGGTGATTTGAATCACCTCCGGCTGCGCCGCAAAACGCAGCAATTCGCTTGGCAGAGATTCTAGCGCTTTAGGACGGAATACGTCATGCTCGGTACGGAAGATACCAAGCGCCTTATCTTCTTCCGGCTCTAGCTCCAGCCCTTCTCCGTCTTCGGATTCGTGGAAGAGATATTCCATGTAGCCCAGGAAGACGAAGTTTTTATTCTTAAGCCATTTGAGAAAATCTTTGGCTTCATCAATTTCTGCGCTATCGAAAAAGTCGCGCTGCTTGGTGAGGCGGCCAGAGACATCGCCAACCTTCGAGAGCATAGGTTTCCAATCCTGCACCACAAGGCGAATGGTCTCCAAGAGTTCGTGCAGGCGTGTCGCAAGATCAGAGTCACTTTCGCCTGGAGGAGGAGACATTTCAATATGTACGAACGATTCTGCAATAGAATCTTTCTTGGGCTCTTCTTCTGCCTCAAGAAGGCGTGAAAGTTTACCCGCTTTGGTGCGCTTTACTTGCAGTACGGGGTGCACAGTGTCATATACGGAGATGCCTTGCTGGCTGAGTTCGGTACGCACGCTATCGACGATGAAGGGCATATCCTCCATCATGATTTGCAGCGCCCAGTGATCAGACGTCCAGCCATGCTTGGCTTTTTGCGGTTTGAACATGCGGATGGCAGGCGCGCCTAGCTCGCGGTGCTGCATAAATTCGAAGGCGTTGTGCGCAACAATATAGGCGTGCTTTGGTTCTACTTTTTCTAAATCAAGCAGCGGCATCTTCGCAAAAAATTGCGGGATGAAACGTTTCTCTTCCGCGCTGGCGCTTTTGGGAATATGCGCCACAATTGCGGCGATGCATGTATCAAAACGTTTTTTGTAAATATCGGTCATGAGCGTCCTTGAAAAAATTCGCGCTTTTATTTGCCATTAGTGTAGCGGATATTTACGCTAGTCTGAAGGGAAAAGCGAGTAGGAAAAAGCGCAAAATGGATTTTACATTCGATAGAGACGCCGTGTTGCAATTGGGTTGGAAAGCCGCAGAAACGCTGTTGTTTTACTATGGCGGCGATGTTGCGGTGCAGCGAAAATCGGACGCCTCTCCGGTAACGCAGGCTGACCATGCGTCACACGCAATATTGCGCGAGGGCTTGAAACACATCACCCCGAACATTCCGATTATATCCGAAGAAGACACGCAGCATAAAGACGTATCCGAAGCGGAATATTATTGGCTGGTGGACCCGCTGGATGGCACCAAAAGTTTTATCAAAGGCACTGATGAGTTCACGATTAATATCGGTTTGATGCATCACCATCGCCCGGTGTGGGGCTTGCTGGTGGTGCCGGTGATGGGCCTCGCCTATATGGGTGGTGTGAATGAATCGGCGCAGCGTATCAACAAGGCCGGCGAGACGAGCCAAATTCGCTGCGCAGCAGAGCCAGCGGCAGGAGAAGCCAAACAGGTATTGGTGAGCTTCTCGCATATGGATAGCCAAACGCAAGCCTTTGTGGATGCGTTAGACGTGGTGGAAACGCGTCCGTCTTCTAGCGCGTATAAGTTCTGCCTGATAGCGGATGGTGGCGCGCATATCTATCCGCGCTTTGGCCCGACAATGGAGTGGGATACCGCAGCAGGTCACGCTATTGTGGAAGCGGCAGGCGGTAGTGTGGTGAATCCAGATGGCAGCTTGTTCGAATATGGCAAAGAGACGCTTAAGAACGGCGCGTTTATTGCGCGCGGCTGGCGAGTATAGTTTCTACCCCATCCCAGAATGCGACGGCGGCATTGATGCCGTATAAATCATACACCGCGCGGAATCCGGTGGGAGAGGTGACATTCACCTCGGTGAGGTAATCACCAATCAAATCGATCCCCGCGAAATAGATGCCCGCTTCGGCGAGGGCTGGGCCGATGGCATCGCAGATGGCGTGTTGTTTTGCATTGAGTTCTACGGCAGCGGCGCTGCCGCCCACGCGGAAGTTGGCGCGCACTTCTCCGGCAGCGGGGATGCGTCCGGTCACGCCTTCCACCTTGCCATTGATGAGCAACACGCGCATGTCTTGGCGCGCGACTTCGGGCAGGAATGCCTGCACCATGAACGGGTCACGTGAGGCTTCGCACCAGAGTTCTACCAAGGCCGC